>CAYZLN010000012.1:12705-17784 GCA_964479295.1 uncultured Gemmatimonadota bacterium | reverse complement strand
GCCCCGGCGCCGCTCCCGGAGGAGGCCCCGGGCCCGCCGTGGGCGCCCGGGCTGCTCTTCCCCGTGGTCCACGGCGGGACGCACCGGGACCTCCGGCTGGAGGCCCTGGAGCGGACGCTCGAGGCCGGCGAATGGACGGGCCTGGCCCTCGGCGGCCTCTCGAAGGACGAGCCCCGGGAGGTCACCCTGGAGGTGCTCGAGGCCTGCGACGGGGCCACGCCCCGGTCGACGGCGCGGCACCTGGCGGGCGCGGGCTACCCGGAGGACGTCCTCGGGGCGGTCCGGCGGGGGGTCGACCTCTTCGACAGCGCCGCCCCCACCCGGAACGGCCGGAACGGCACGGCCTTCACCTCCCGGGGGACGGTGCACGTCGAGGGGGCCCGCTTCGCCGGGGACGGGCGGCCCCTGGAACCCGGGTGCGGGTGCGCGTGCTGCCGGAACCACTCCCGCGCGTACCTCCGGCACCTCTTCGCCCGGGACGAGCTGCTGGGGCTCCGGCTGCTCTCGCTGCACAACGTCAGCTTCCTGGTCGGTTTGACTTCCCGCGCCCGGGAGGCGATTCTCGCCGGCGAGTTCGACGCCTGGTCGCGTCGCTGGCTGGAGCGCTACAGGGAAGGGGAGGCGTGAGGCCGTCGCCGCGACGCCCCGGGAACTCGCCGGGGAGGGCCCGGTATGCGAAACCGGCCCGGCGGAGCCCTCGACCGGGGTCGCCGGCGTCGACGTCTCGCCGGCCGACGGGCCCGGAGCCCGGCCGCCGCAGCCCCCGCCCGGAGCCGGCGCCGTCCCGGCGGGCCGCTCCGCACACCACCGAAAAGGAAGGTCCGACGTGAGCGCATTCGTGCTGACCGCCATCATGGCTCCGGCCGAGGGCCAGGGGAGCATCTGGCCCACCGTCATCATGTTCGGCGCCATCATCCTCATCTTCTACTTCCTCCTCATCCGTCCCCAGCGGAAGCAGCAGGAGGAGCACGAGGAGATGGTGAACAGCCTCGAGAAGGGCGACCGGGTGGTGACCCTCGGCGGCATCGTCGGCGAGATCATCCACATCGAGGACGACCAGCTCGTGCTCAAGACGGCCGGCGACACCCGCATCGACCTCCGGCGCGACAAGGTCGGCCAGAGGGTGGGCGGCGGGGACGAGGGCGAGAGCTGACCGACCCGTCACGGCGACCCCGACACGACACGAGGACACGGACCGAGCCACGACGATGCTGAGGGAGATCCACCTCCTGGGCGACCCGGTCCTGCGGGAGGAGTGCGAGCCCGTGGAGGAGCTCGACGAGGAGATGCGCCGGCTCGCCGACGACCTGCTCGAGACGATGTACGACGCCGACGGCGTCGGGCTGGCGGCCCCGCAGGTCGGGGTCCCGGTGCGGATGTTCGCCTACGACGTCCGGGACCCCGAGCTGCCGTCGGGCGTGCTGGTGAACCCGAGGGTGGTCGAGGAGGAGGGCTCCCAGAAGGGCGAGGAGGGATGCCTGAGCATCCCGGGGCTCTCGGCCGTCGTGGAGCGTCCCGAGCGCGCGGTCGTCGAGGGCACCGACCCGGAGGGGAACGACGTCCGCATCGAGGCCGAGGGCCTGCTGGCCCGCTGCCTCCTCCACGAGAACGACCACCTGGACGGCGTCCTCTTCCTCGACCGCGTGGGCCCGCTGAAGCGGCGGATGCTGCTGGACAAGTGGTCGAAGCGGAGCGGGGAGGACGACGGGGAGGGCCGCGGGTCCCGGGCCGCCGGAGCGGGCCGCTAGCCCCGGCCCGGCCGCCGCGCGCACGGTGCGGGTCGTCTTCTGGGGCACGGCCGACTTCGCCCTGCCCACGCTCCGGGCCCTGGCGGGCTCCCGCCACGAGGTGACGGCGGTGGTCACCCGCCCCGACCGGCCCGCGGGCCGGGGGCGATCGCTCCGCGCCGCGCCCGTGAAGGAGGAGGCCGACCGGCTGGGCCTGGCGACGATCCAGCCGGAGGACCCTTCGGAGGAGGGCTTCGTGCGTCGCCTGGAGGATCTCTCCCCCGACGCCTCCGTCGTGGCCGCCTACGGCGAGATCCTCACGGAGCCGGTGCTCGAGGCCCCGCGGCTGGGCTCCTTCAACGTCCACGCCTCCCTGCTCCCCGAGCTGCGGGGCGCCGCCCCGGTGAACTGGGCGATCATCCGGGGGCACGACCGGACCGGCGTGACGATCATGCGCATGGTCCGCGAGCTGGACGCCGGCCCGGTCCTCCGCCAGGAAGCCGTGGAGCTCGGCCCCGACGTGACGGCGGGCGAGCTCTTCGGCCGCCTCTCGGAGATGGGGGGCGAGCTGCTGCTCGAGACGCTGGGCGACGTCGAGGCGGGGGAGGCCGAGGAGCGGGAGCAGGACCACGACCGTGCCACCTACGCGCCGAAGCTCGACCGGGAGACGGCGCGGGTCGACTGGACGCTGTCGGCCCGGGAGGTGGGCCGTTGGATCCGGGGGTGCGACCCCTGGCCGGCCGCCTGGAGCGAGCTGGGGCGGCCGGACGACGACCCGCTCCCCGTGCAGCTCTTCTCGCCCGATCCGGACGTCCCGGTCTCCGGGGACGGCCCCGAGCCCGTCCCCGAGCCGGGCACGGTCGTCCTGGCCGATCCCTCGGAGGGGCTCCGCGTCGCCTGCGGGGAGGGGGTGGTCGACGTGGGGGAGGTGAAGCCCGCGGGACGGACGCGCATGGAGGCGACGGCGTGGATCCGGGGCCGGGGGGTGGCCGAGGGCCAGAGGTTCGAGTGATCCCGCCCCTCCACGTCGTCGTCCCGGACCGCGTCGCCCGACGGCGCGGGTTCCTCCCCGCCGCCTTCGGGATGCTGGAGGACGCCGCGGGCCGCCTGGCGCTCCACCTCCGGCTGAAGGAGGCCCCGGCGCGCCGGATCCACGAGCTGGCCGTCGAGCTGTCGGCGGCCGCCCGTCGGCACGGGGGCTGGTGCGTCGTGAACGAGCGGGTGGACGTGGCCCTGGCGGCCGACGCCCAGGCGGTGCAGCTCGGCGGCGGGGCGCTCCCCGTGGCCGCGGCACGCCGGGTCGTGGACCCCGAGCTGCCCGTCGGCGCGTCGGTCCACGGGCCCGAGGAGGCCGCCCGGGCCGGGGAGGAGGGAGCGAATCACCTGGTCGTGGGTACCATCTTCGACACCCCGTCCCACCCCGACCGGCCGGGCGCGGGGCCGGGTCTCGTGGAGGCCTGCCGCCGGCGCGTCGACGTCCCGATCGTGGCGATCGGGGGCATCGACCCCGGCCGGGCACCGGCGGTCGTGGAGGCCGGCGCGGACGGGGTGGCGGCGCTCCGGGCCGTCTGGGACGCCGACCGGCCGGGAGGCGCGGTGCGGGCGTTCCTGGAGGCCCTGACCTGCGCACGGGACGGGTGATTCGACGCCTCGGCGGACCGGGGCCCGGAGCTCGCAACCTCTCGATCGACCTTCGACCCATCGGAGGCGAGGTGGACGACGGCGAGATGGCGGTCCGGGTGAACGGCGAGCGACGCACGCTCCCCCGCGGCCTCACGCTCTCCGGCCTCCTGGAGGAGCTGGGGGTGGACGGGCGCCGGGTGGCCGTGGAGCGCAACCGGGAGGTGGTGCCCCGGGACCGGCGCGACGAGGTCGAGCTGGAGGAGGGCGACGAGGTGGAGATCGTCCAGTTCGTCGGGGGCGGGCGATGACGGCCGAGGGGGCGCCGAAGCGTCGGGACGACCGGCGACCATGACGACCCCGGGCCCCACCGCCGCCGACAGGCGGGCCGACGTGGACGCCGATCCACTGGAGGTCGCCGGCCGGACCTTCGCCTCCCGCCTCATCGCGGGCACCGGGAAGTACGACGACCCGGAGGTGATGGTCGAGGCGCTCCGGGCGGCCGAGCCGGCCATGGTGACCGTGGGCGTCCGCCGGGTCGATCTGCACGGGGGCGGCGGCGGGATCGTGACCCATCTCGACCCGGAGGAGTTCTCCCTGCTGCCCAACACCGCGGGCTGCCACACGGCCGAGGAGGCGCTCCGCTACGCGCGGCTGGGCCGGGAGGCCGGCTTCGGAGCGTGGGTCAAGCTGGAGGTCGTCGGCGACGAGGAGACGCTCCTCCCGGACGTGGAGGAGACGCTGAAGGCCGCGCGGGCGCTGGTCGACGAGGGCTTCACGGTCCTGGCCTACACCAACGACGACCTGGTCACGGCCCTCAAGCTCCAGGAGGCCGGCGTGGCGGCGGTGATGCCGCTGGCCTCCCCCATCGGCAGCGGGCTCGGCCTGCTGAACCCTGTGAACGTCCGTCTCCTCCGGCGACGGCTCGACGTGCCGGTGATCGTCGACGCGGGCGTGGGAACCGCGTCCGACGCCTGCGAGACCATGGAGCAGGGGGTGGACGGGATCCTCATGAACACCGCCCTGGCGGAGGCCGACCATCCGGTCCGGATGGCGGCGGCGATGCGCCGTGCGGTGGAGGCCGGCCGGCTCGCGTACCTGGCGGGCCGCATGCCGAGGCGGGAACGGGCCGCGCCCTCGACCCCCGACGAGGGCAAGCTCGGTTGTGCCGGTCGGGCTCCCCGGCCGCCGCGCGGCCGGCCGGCAGGGGCGCGCCGACCCCCCGGCGGGCGGCGTGGGGGGTGCTCCGGGACGTGGCCGACGGCGCGCGCTCCGACGCGGCCGTCGACCGGAGGTTCGCGGGGCTCGCCGGACGGGACCGGCGCTTCGCCACCGAGCTGGCCTACGGCGTGGTGCGTCTCCGGGCCCGGCTGGACCACGAGCTCGAGCACTTCGTCGACCGGCCCCTCGACCGCGTCGAGGCCGGCGTTCTGGACTGGCTGCGGCTGGGCCTCTACCAGCTCCGCGAGCTCCGCGTCCCCGATCACGCGGCCCTGGACGAGAGCGTGGAGGGCGCCCGCGCCACCGTCGGTTCCCGCGTGACGGGCTTCGTGAACGGCGTGCTCCGCGCCGCGGCCCGGAGCGACGACCGCCGGGGGCTCTTCCCGTCTCCGGGGGACGACCCCGTCGGGCACCTGACCACGTGGGGGTCGCATCCCGAGTGGCTGGTGCGCCGGTGGCTGGACCGGTGGGGCCCGGGCACGGTGGCCCGGCTCGTGGAGCTCGACAACCG
>CAYZLN010000012.1:3123-12605 GCA_964479295.1 uncultured Gemmatimonadota bacterium | reverse complement strand
CGCTCCGTTCGTCGCCGCCGACGTGGACCGGGACCGGCTCCGGCGGGTGCGGGCGTCCGCGGCGCGGACGGGGACGGAGCTGCGCTGCGTGACGATGGACGGACGGAGGCCGGCGGTGGACCGCGCCGGGCTGGTGCTCGTCGACGCCCCGTGCACCGGCACCGGGACGCTCCGCCGACGGCCCGACGCCCGGTGGCGGCTCGGCCCGGAGCGGCTCGAGGGCGCGCTGCGCCTCCAGAGGGAGATCCTGGACGGCTGCGCCGGCGTGGTGGAGCCGGGCGGGGTCCTGGTCTACGCCACCTGTTCGCTGGAACCCGAGGAGAACGAGAAGCAAGTGGACGCATTCCTCCGTCGGCACCCCGGCTTCGAGCGCGCGGGCCCCGCCCGCCCGGACGCCCTGCCGGCCGGCGTGCTGGACGACCGCGGGGACCTCCGGGTGGCTCCCTGGCGGCACGGCACCGACGGCTCGTACGCGGCCCGGCTGCGCAGGTCGGCGAAGTGAGGTTCCGGCGGCGCCGGGGGCTGGGCGGGGGACGGTCCCGGGGAGGGGACGAGGACGGCGACGCCGGCACGACGGAAGGGGACGGCCGCGACGGAGGCCGGGGCGCCGCGGACGGCCCGGGGCCCGGCGGCGACGGGGGAGGCTCCGCGCTCTCGCTGGTCACCCGCACCCGGCCCGGCCGCTGGGGCGCCGGTCTCGTCGCGCTGGTCCTCCTCGTCGGGGCCGGGTACCTGATCTCCGCCGAGTGGCTCTTCCCGGCGTCCGGACCGGAGGCGGCCGCCGACGAGGTGGTGGAGGTCCCCGACATGGTGGGGCTGGCCGAGGCGGACGCGCGTGCGACGCTGGCGGACGCCGGCCTCGATCTGCGGGTCCGCTCGGAGATGCCCCACCGGGACGCGCCCGAGGGGGCGGTCGTGGCCCAGAGCCCTCTGCCGGGTCAGTACGCCCGCCCCGGCGCCCCGGTCGAGGTCACCCTGAGCGAGGGCCCCCGTCGGAGGACCGTCCCCGACCTCCGCGGCCTCTCGGGCCGCCAGGCGCAGATCGTCCTCGAGCGCCTCGGCTTCGCCACGTCCGTCGACACGGCGTCCTCGGACGTGGAGCGGGGCCGAGTGGTGGGCACCCGGCCCGAGGCCGGTAGCGGCCGCACGCTCCCGTCGGAGGTCACGGTCGTCGTCAGCCGCGGCCCCGAAGTCGCCGACGTGCCCGAGCTCGTGGGCGTCCACGTCGACGACGTGGAGCAGCGTCTCCGGGAGCGCGGCTTTCGCCTCGGCGAGGTGACGTACGACCCCGAGGCGTTCTCGGCCCCGGGCCGGGTGATCGGGCAGACGCCCGCGCCGGGCTACGCGCTCCGGGAGGGAGGGCGGGTCTCGGTCCGTGTGGCCGGCAGCCCGCCCGACCCGCCGGCCGGGCGACAGCTCCCCGACAGCGCGCCCCCGGCCGATCCGTCCTCCGACAGCCTCCCGTAGACCGTGGACTGGCGCGCCGTCGTCCTGGAGCACTGGCCCTACAAGGTGGCGGCCGCCGTCCTGGCGGTGCTCCTCTGGCTCAACGTGGCGGCCGAGGAGAGGCAGGAGTTCCCGGTGCCGACCGACGTCCAGGTCGACGTCCAGGACGACGCGTGGGTCCTCGTGGAGACCCGGCCGCCGCAGATCCGCACGGTCTTCCAGGGGCGCAGGGGCCCCGTGATGCCGAGGATGCCCGTCGTGCGGCTCGTGGTGGACAGCGTCACGGCGCCGCGGATGGAGCTGGACGTGACGCCGCGGATGATCCGGGGGTTCGACCGGGAGCTGGACCTCCGTCCCGTGACCGTGCGCCCCCAGACGGTGGAGCTGCGGTTCGAGCCCCGCGTGTCGGCGCGGGTCCCGGTGGAGCCGCGGGTGACGCTCTCGGCGGCCCCGGGGTTCGCGGTCGCCCGGCCGGTCCTCCTCCAGCCGGACACCGTCTCGGTGAGCGGCGCCGAGTCGGACGTGTCGTCGGTCGAATCCGTCCCCACCGAGGAGGCGGTGCTCGAGGAGCTGCGGCGCAGCGTGACCCGTGAGCTCCAGCTCGTCACGCCCGAGGGGCTGGGCGACCTCGAGGTGCAGCCCCGAACGGTGCTCGCCACGGTCGAGGTCGACACCCTCGTCGACCGCTCGGTCGCCCGGCCGCTGGCCGTGCGGGGGGCGGCGCGCGGGGGCGTGACGCTGTCGCGCGATTCAGTGGAGGTGCGTCTCCGGGGGCCGGGGGAGGTCGTGGAGTCGGTGGCCGCCGGCGGGATCGGGGCGTGGGTGACGGTGGACGAGGTGCCGGCGGGCCCGGCCCGGCTCCCCGTCGAGGTGGAGCTTCCGGGCGACCCCGAGCTCACGGTCGACGCGAACCCGTCCGAGGTGACGGTCTCGCCCCGGGACGGAGGATCGACGCAGGGCGACGGGGCCGGCCGGTGACGGCCGGCGCATCGGGCCCGGTGCTCGGGGTCGAGACCTCGTGCGACGAGACGTCGGCGGGGGTCGTCGAGGGCGACCGCCTCCTGGGCCACGTCATCGCCTCGCAGGACGCGCACGCCGAGTTCGGGGGCGTGGTGCCCGAGATCGCGGCGCGCGCCCACCTCCGGCGCATCGAGGCGGTGGTGCGGGGCGCCCTGGAGGAGGCGGGCGTGCCGCCGGGCGAGCTCGGCGGGGTCGGCGTGACCGCGGGCCCGGGGCTGGTGGGGGCCCTGCTGGTCGGGGTCTGCTGGGCCAAGGCGTTCGCGTGGGCGCGCGGGCTTCCGTTCCTGGGGGTCCACCACATGGAGGCCCACCTCTTCGCGAACTCGCTGGAGACGCCGGAGGCCGAGCCCCCGTTCGTGGCCCTGCTGGTGTCGGGGGGACACACCCTGCTCCTCCACGCCGAGGCGTGGGGACGGTACCGGCTGCTCGGCGAGACCCGCGACGACGCCGCGGGCGAGGCGTTCGACAAGGTGGCGCGCCGGATCGGCCTCGGCTATCCCGGCGGCCCCGAGATCGAGCGGCGGGCGGAGGAGGGCGAGGCCGGGAGGTTCGACCTCCCGCGCCCGATGCTCTCCGCCGCCGACGGCCCCGACGACGACGCGTACCTCGACTTCTCCTTCGCGGGGCTCAAGACCGCGGTCGCCCTGCTCGCCCGCGAGCTCGAGGCGGACGGCGGCGACGCACTGGAGGCGGCGGTGCCCGACCTGGCCGCCGAGTTCCAGGCGTCCGTCGTGGAGGTCCTGGTGGCGAAGACGCTCCGGGCGGTGGACCTCACCGGATGCTCGCGGGTGCTGTTGGGGGGAGGGGTCGCCCGGAACGGCCCTCTCCGGGACCGGCTCCGACGGGAGCTTCCCGAGGGAGGCCGGCTCTTCGCGCCCCCGCCCCGGCTGGCCACCGACAACGGCGCGATGGTCGCCCGGGTGGCCGCCCACCGGCTGGCGCGGGGCGAGCGCAGCGGGCTCGGGCTGACCGCCGATCCATCGCTCCCGTTCCCCGGTCTGCAGGACGACGCGACGGCGCCGGGCGCCCCGCCGGACGGCCCGCGTGAACCTCCGTCCCTGAGGAGATGTACCCCGAGCTCTTCGACCTGACGATCCCGGGCCTGGGCCGCGTCGCCGTGACGTCCTACGGCGTCATGATGGTCGCGGCCTTCCTGGCCGGGAACTACGTCATGCGCCGGCGCCTGGGCGAACTGGAGCGCGACCCGAGGCTGGCCGACGACGTCATGCTCGCCGCGCTCCTGGGCGGGCTCGTCGGGGCCAAGCTGCACTACGTCGTCGTGCAGTGGATCGCCGCGGGCGCCGACCCGGTGGGGCTCCTCTTCTCGCGCGCGGGCCTGGTCTGGTACGGAGGGTTCATCGGGGGGGCGGCCGCCGTCATCTGGCTCGTCCGCCGGCGGGAGGTCCCGGTGCCGTTCACGGCCGACCTCGTGGCCCCGGCCCTCGCGCTCGGCTACGGCCTGGGCCGGGTCGGGTGCTTCCTGGTGGGCGACGACTACGGCCGGCCCACGGAGAGCTGGATCGGGATCGCGTTTCCGGAGGGGTCTCCCCCCACCACGGCGGGGAGCCTTCGTCGCAACTTCGGGGTGGAGCTTCCGGCCGAGGTGCCGGACGCCCAGGTCCTCGCGGTCATCCCCACCCAGGTCTTCGAGGCCGCCGCAGCCTTCCTGGTCTTCGCCGTCCTCTGGCGGCTCCGGGACCACCGCCACCACGCCGGGTGGCTCTTCTCGGTGTGGCTCGTGCTCGCCGGCGTCGAGCGGTTCCTGATCGAGATCGTGCGGGTCAAGGACGACCGGTTCCTGGGCCCGCTGTCGGTGGCCCAGGTGCTCAGCGTCGGCCTCGTGGCGCTCGGCGGCTGGCTCTGGTGGAGGCTGAGCGCGGAGGGCGGCGAGGCGGAGCGGGGACCGGCCCGGGCCGTCACCGCCGGGGCCGCCGACGGGTCGCGGTCGCCAGATGCCTGAGATCCTCCACATCTCCGACCTCCACTTCGGCCCGCCGTTCCTGCCCGACCGGGCGGAGGCGGTGCAGGAGCTCGCGGCCGAGCAGCCCCCGGACGCGGTCGTGGTCAGCGGCGATCTCACCCAGCGGGCGAAGCGGCGGCAGTTCGAGGAGGCCGCCGCGTACCTGGACCGCTTCGAGGTCCCTGTGGTCGTCACCCCCGGCAACCACGACGTCCCCCTGTACCGGGTCTGGGAGCGCTTCCTCTCCCCCCACGCCCACTACCGGGAGACGATCTCCGAGGAGCTGGACACGGTGACCCGGATCGGGCGCATGACCGTCGTGGCCCTGAACTCGACCCGTCGGATGACGCTCGACAACGGCCGGCTCGACCGGGAGCAGCTCGAGTTCGCGGCGCGGGCCTTCGAGGAGGCCCCCGACGACGACCTCCGCGCCGTCGTCACCCACCACCACCTCGCCCCGCCCCCGGCGTTCTCCGGCCACGACGTCATGCCCCGCGCCCGCCGGGCGCTGGCCGAGTTCCGGCGGCAGGGCGTCCATCTGGTGCTGGCCGGCCACATGCACCGGGCCTACATCGGCGACTCCCTCGACTTCTTCCCGGGCGGCGACCGGGAGGAGGGGATCGTCGTCGTCCAGTGCGGCACGACGACCTCGGCGCGGGGCCGGGGGCGGGAGCGGTTCACGAACAGCCTCAACTACCTGCGCGCCCGACCCGGACGGCTCGACATCACCCACTACCTCTGGCGGGACGACGCGGACGCCTTCTGGCCCCACAGCCGTCACAGGTTCGGGCTCTCCCCCGACATCTGGCTCGGGGCCGCACAGGCGCCCTTCCTCCGGGACGGAGAGTGAGCATGTCCTACTACCGCCGACGCACCCCGGAGCTCTGGGAGGAGATCGCCGCGGTCGCCGCGGGCGTCGCGGCGGGCCTGGCCGCCCATTACCTGACCCGGACCCTCCTCCGGCGGGACCCCCTCCCGGGCGGGGAGGACGGGCCGGAGGGCGAGGGGCGGCCGCCGGCCTCGCCGGACGGCCTCCGGGAGCGGTCGACGAAGGCCACGTCCCGGTGAGGTGGCCGTCCCGGCCGGCGGGCGGGGCGGCCTGTCTCCTGCTGGCCGGCCTGGCGCTCGCGGCCCCGGACCCGGGCCTGTCGGCCCAGTCGGTGGACCGCGAGGTGGTGGAGCTCGCGTTCGAGGGCAACACGGCCTTCACGGACGACGAGCTCGCGCGGGCCGTGGTGACGGGGACGACGCACTGCAAGTCCCTCGTGTTCCAGCCGTTCTGCCTGGTGACCGACTGGGGGTTCGCCCACGACCGGTCCTACCTGAACGAGGCCGACCTGCCGGCGGACGCGCTCCGCCTCCGGGTCTTCTACCGTCGGCGCGGGTTCCGCGCGGTGAAGGTGGACACGGCGGTCGAGCGCGCCGACGGCGACGCCCGGGTCACCTTCCGGATCGAGGAAGGGGAGCCGACCCGGCTGGGAGAGCTGGAGGTCGAGGGCCTCGAGGGGGACGTGGCCCCGGAGGCCGTGCGCCGCAGGTTTCCCCTCCAGCCCGGCGACCGCCTCGACCTGCTCGAGCTGGAGCAGGGGAAGGGGCGCATCGTCGAGTGGCTCCAGAACCGCGGGTACCCCGACGCCACCGTCCTCACCGAGTACTTCATCCCCGCCGGCGAGCGGACGGCCGAGCTGACGCTGGACGTCCAGCCGGGCTCGAGGATGCGGGTGGGGGAGATCCGGATCGAGGGGGCCGAGGGGCTGGGGCACGAGGTCGTGCGGAGGGTGCTCACCTTCGAGAGCGGCGAGTGGTACCGGCGAAGCGCGATCCTCGAGAGCCAGCGGTCGCTGTACCAGCTCGGCGCCCTCCGCTTCGCCGACATCGAGACCCGACCGGGGGCCCGGTCCGACACCCTGGCCGACGTGGTCGTCAGCGTGACGCCCGCCCGGGAGCGCACGGTCCGCGCCGGGGTGGGGGCGACCACGGCCGAGTGCGCCCGAACGGAGGCGAGCTTCGTCCACCGGAACTTCCCGAGCGGCGCCCGGCGCCTCCGCCTGACCGGCCGGCTCTCCAACCTCTTCGCCCAGGAGCTCGGGGGCAGCTTCCCCTGCACGGCGGTGGGGGAGGACGAGGTGTTCCGGGAGCTGAACTACAGCCTCCGGGCGGACTACCAGATCCCGTACTTCCTGTCGTCCCGGAACGATCTCGAGGCGGCGCTCTTCCTGGAGCGCGAGACCGTCCCGGACCTCTTCGTCCGGACCAGCCGGGGCGGCGAGCTGTCGCTGACCCGGCGGCTGCGCCCGCGGATGCCGCTCGTGCTGGGATGGCGCCCCGAGCTCACCGGGTTCGACGCGCGCTCGGCCGACGTCTTCTTCTGCGTCAACTTCGGGTTCTGCCAGCCCGAGGACATCTCGGTGCTGACCCGGGCGCAGTGGCTGTCGCCGGTGAGCCTGGGCTGGCGGTACGACCGGACGAACGCGCCGTTCTCGCCGACCTCCGGGTATTACGTGGACGTGAGCCTGGAGGGGGCGGACGGCCTCACGGGGTCCGACTACGAGTACCTGCGGTTCGACGTGAACGCCGCCGACTTCGAGCGGATCGCCGGGAACCTGGTGCTGGCCACGCGCTTCCGGTCCGGCCTCGTGGAGGCCCTGGGCGACCAGCCGTTCGAGGACCTGGCCGGGGCGCGCGAGACGGTGATCCACCCGCGGAAGCGGTTCTTCGCGGGAGGGGCGCAGAGCGTCCGGGGGGTGGGCCAGAACCTCCTCGGGCCCACGGTGCTGGTCATGGAGGCGGTCGACTGCCCGGACGTCCCGACGGACGGCCCCCTCCCCGGCCGGGGGACGCTGGTGAGCTGCGCGCGGGACGTGGCGACCGGCGGCAGCGACCCGGGCGATTTCTTCGACGAGCGCCCGGTGGGCGGGGACGCCGCCTTCGAGGCCAACTTCGAGCTGCGGGCGGACGTCGGAGGCGACTGGAGCCTGGTCTCCTTCGTCGACGTCGGGCAGGTCTGGGTGGACGTGGGCGACCTGGAGCCCCCGGAGGTGACGCCGGGGCTGGGGGTGCGCTTCGCCAGCCCGGTGGGCCCCCTGCGGCTGGACGTGGGGTACGACCCCCGGGGGACGCGGCGGGTCCCCGTCGTCGCCGAGCTGCGGACCGGAGAGATCCTCGAGCTGGACGAGTCGGTGGCGTACGACCCGTACACCTTCGACGGCGCGGGGTCGACGACCGCGTTCCTCCGCCGCCTGAGGTTCCACCTCTCCATCGGGGAGGCCTTCTGACATGGAGGCACGGAGCCGGGGACCCGAGAGGACGCTGGCCCGTGTCGTCTCCGCCCTGGGCCAGGGGGCGGCGGCGCTGCTCGGGATCGTGCTCCTGGCCGGGGCCGGGGGGATCCTGCTGGCGACGCAGACGGCCGCCGGCCGCTCGGCGGCCGCGGATCTGCTCGAGGGGGCGCTGGCCGGGGCGGTGCAGGGCGAGGTCGAGGTGGGGGCCGTCACGGGGGGCAACCTCTTCACACGGGTCCGCCTGGAGGCCCTGACGATCGGGGGGGAGGACGGGGAGACCTTCGTCGACCTCCGGGACATCCGCGTCGAGTACAACCCGGTCCGGTTCCTGGTCGGGAGCTATCATCTGCGGCGGCTGACCACCGGGCGCCTCGAGGCCCGCCTCCTCCAGGACGAGGAGGGGGGCTGGAACTTCGAGCGCATCTTCGGGGCGGACGACGAGGAGGGCGAGGACGACGGGATCCGCCTCCTCGCCACCGACGTCACGGTGGAGGACGGACGGCTCGTGGTCCGCACCCCCTGGACGGGGGACCCCGCCGACGAGGTCTGGAACCTGGAGCGCACGGACCGGGGGCTGGAGCGGGTGGTGGCGCTGGAGGGGATCACCGGGCGGCTTCCGCTCCTGCGGCTCGCCGACCCGCGGCGACCCATGCGGGTCGAGATGGAAGGGGTCGAAGCCCTCGCGCGGGCCGTCCGCCAGCCGATGGGCCTGGCCGAGCTCGACGGGGCGGTGACCTTCTCGGACACGGTCCGGGTCCGTCTCGACCGCGTGCGGACGCGCCGGGGCACGGCCCTCTCCGGACGCGGCCGCGTGGGTCCGGGGGACCCGCCGCGGCTCCGCTTCGACCTGGAGGGCGACCGCGTGGAGTTCGCCGACCTCCAGTGGCTGCCGCTCCCGGTGCCCGGCCACGGCGGCGGGTCGGGAGATCTGCTGCTGCGCTCGTCCGACGCCGACCCCGAGGTCCTGGCGGTGGAGGTCAGGGACGGCGACTTCCGGTCGGAGGAGAGCCGGGTGGTGGGGGACCTCGCGGTCCGTCTCGAGGAGACCCCCGTGTTCGAGGGGATGGACCTGCGGCTCCGTCCCCTCCGGCTCCGGCTGGTCCACGATCTGCTGGGCACGGACGGGCCGGACGGCCGGGTGGAGGGTCGGGTCCGGGGGGACGGGCCGGCCGATCTGTTCGGGATCGACGCCGACGTGGCGCTCCACCCCCTCGACGGGGCGCCTCCCTCCCGCCTCCGGGCCGTCGGCGGGATCGGGCTCGTGGGGGACCCCCGTCGCTTCGACGGCCTGCAGCTCGAGTTCTCGGGCTTCGAGCCCCGGTGGTCCCGGCTCCTGGAGGTCGACACCCGGCAGGAGGGCCGGATCGACGGCGTCGCCGGGCTCGACCGTTCCCCGGAGGGCAGGGTGACGTTCTCGGCGGACGTCGTGCACAGGGTTCCGGGGGACAGCACGTCCCGCGTCGAGGCCCGGGGCGGGCTGGATCCCGACGCCGGGTCGATGGACGTCAGCCTGACGGCGGACCCGCTCTCTCTCTCCGTCCTGGACCCCTTCTTCCCGGCCCTGGACATGGTCGGCGTCGTCCGCGGGCCTGCCTCCGTCTCGGGCACGCTGTCGGAGCTGCAGGCCGAGGCGGATCTCGAGACGCCCCGGGGCCACGTCCAGTTCGACGGCAGCTTCGACCTGGCCTCGGAGCGGAGGACCTACGACGCCACGCTCTCGGCGAGGGACGTCCAGCTCCGGCAGTGGTTCCGCCGGGGCCCGGACTCGGACCTGG
>CAYZLN010000012.1:0-3023 GCA_964479295.1 uncultured Gemmatimonadota bacterium | reverse complement strand
GCGAGGGACGTCCAGCTCCGGCAGTGGTTCCGCCGGGGCCCGGACTCGGACCTGGAGGTCCAGGGCCGCGTCGAGGGGAGCGGAACCGACCCGGCGACACTCCGGGCGTCGTTCGACCTCCAGGTCCTGCCGTCGACGGTGGCGGGGGCCCGGGTGGACTCGAGCCTCCTGCGGTTCACCGTGGAGCAGGGGCTCGCCCGGGTCGACACCTTCGCGATCCGCTCCGACGTCGGCGTCCTCCGCGGGCGGGGCGGCTTCGGGCTCGCCCCCGACCGGCGGGCCGCTCTCCTGCTCAGCCTGGAGGCGCCCGACCTGGCCCGCTGGAACCGCTGGCTCGTCCCCGGACGCGGCCCCACGGTCGTCGGCGACGACGAGGAGAGGGACCTCTCGTCCCTCTTCGCCGAGGGGGAGGGCGAGGGCGACGAAGGGGAAGGGACCGCCGCGGTGGCCCCGCCCGACACGCTGGCCGGCTCCCTGACGGCCCGGGGCGCCGTCTTCGGCAACACGGAGGAGTTCGGGGTGGGCGGCAACCTGACGGGGCAGGAGGTGCGATGGGGGGAGACCTCGGCGGACTCGCTCCGGCTCGTGCTGGACGCCACCGACGCGCGGTCGCTCGACTCCCTGGCGCTCTCCGGCGGCGTCCGGGGCCTCGACCACGGGGGGCAGCCGGTGGACTCGATGGTCTTCCGGGTACAGAGGACGGGGCCGCGAGCCGGGGACGTGTCCCTGCGGGCGCACCGCTCCGGGGGATCGACGACGGCCGACGCGGCCGTGGAGTGGTCCGAGGCCCGGAAGGTCGTGGACCTCCGGTCGCTCGCCCTGCGGATGGGGGGGCAGAGCCTCCGTCTGGCCGACAGCACCCGGATCGCGTACGGCGACGCCGGCCTCTCCGTGGAGGAGTTCCTGCTCGAGGGGGAGCAGGGAGGCAGGATCCGCATGGACGGCGCGGTGCCTCGCGGGGGCGAGGCGGACTTCACGCTGGCGATGGAGGGGCTCGACCTCGGCGCCGTCCGGACGCTGGCGGGGACGGGACCGGAGGTGTCGGGGCGGATGCAGGGGCGGCTCCGGGTCCGCGGGACCGCGGGCTCCCCCCGGATGGAGGCGTCCGCGCGGGTGGACGGGCCGGGCGTCGGCGAGCACCGGTACGCGGCGCTCGTGGGGGAGGCGCGGTACGCCGACCGCCGGCTCGAGCTGGAGACCGAGCTCCAGGGCGAGGCCGGCCGGCTGGCGCGGATCGCGGGGTCGGTGCGGAGCGACCTCTCGCTGCAGGCGAGGGACCGTCGCCTGCTGGACGACCCCCTGGACCTCCGGGTGTCCGCCGACAGCCTGCCCCTGGACCTGCTCCTCGCCCCGGTCGAGTCGGTGCGGGACGTGGAGGGGCACGCGGAGTTCGAGACACGGGTGACCGGGTCGCCCGAGACGCCGTCCCTGGACGGATCCGGCCGGGTCCGGGCCTCGGGGCTCCACGTCGTGCCGCTGGACGTCCGGCTCCGCGACGTGCAGAGCCGGATGACCCTCAGCGGCACCGAGGTGCGGGTGGACAGCCTGACCCTGGCGTCCGGATCGGAGGGCCGGGGGCGGATCACCGGCTCCGTCGACGTCGCCTCCCCGACGAACCCGGCCTTCGACCTCGAGATCCGGGCGCGGAAGCTTCGCGTCGCCGACCGGCGCAGGGCCACGATGCTCGCCGACGGCCGCGGGCGTCTCGGGGGCACGTACCGGCGCCCGACCGTCGAGGGGGAGTTCCGGCTCAGCGACGGCTCCGTCCGGGTCGAGGACTTCCTCCGCCAGGACGAGGCGGTGGACCTGACCGACCCCGAGCTCCTCGCCCTCGTGGACACCACCTCGCTGGCCGAGCGGCGGCTGCTGGCCCGGATCCAGAACCCGTTCCTCCAGAACCTCCGCGCCGACCTCACGCTCCAGATCGGCCCCGACCTGTGGCTCCGGGCGAGGAACCTCGACGTCGAGCTGGCCGGCGAGGTCGACCTCAGGATGGACCGGGCCCAGGCCGACGTCACCGTCTTCGGGAGCGTCCGGCTGGTGCGGGGCAACTATCGGTGGAGCGCGGCCGGGGAGGTGATCGGACGCCAGCTCCGGATCTCGGACGGGACGATCGAGTTCGTGGGGACCCCCGGCATCGACCCGAACCTCGACATCACCGCCACGCACCGGGTCCGGTCGCAGCTCGGCACGATCACGGTCAGCGTGAACATCACGGGCACCATGGCGGAGCCCCAGCTCACCCTCAGCAGCGAGCCGCCGCTCAGCGAATCGGACCGCGTGTGCGTCCTGCTCATCAACTCGCCCTGCTCGGCGGCGGGGGCGAGGGGCCAGCTCGTCGCCGAGACGGTGCTCGGACGGGTGGGGACCGAGCTGAGCTCGGTCCTCTCGGGGGGAGCCGGGCCCGACTACATCACCGTCCAGTCGGCGGCCGGGGCCCGCGGTCAGCGACAGGCGGCCGCGGGGGCGGAGGACGGGGACTCCGACGGGGGCGACCTCCTGGGCGACAAGGAGGTCGAGATCGGATGGTACCTGAACCCGGAGGTGTTCCTGACCCTCACCCAGCCCTTCGGTCGGCGGACGCCGGCCTTCTCGCTGGACTGGAGGTTCTCCGAGGCCTGGACGCTGGAGTTCCGGTCGGAGCACCTCTTCGACCCGACCCTCGGGGGGTCCGCGGCGTCGTCGTCGAACCTGGACGAGCAGCGGCTCTGGGGGCTCTTCCTCTTCCGGGAGTGGAGCTTCTAGGCGGGCGGCGGCCGGCCTCGACCCGGGAAGGGACTGGGGGACGGCGGCCGTGGAGCATGCGGCGGCCCGTGGGTGTAGTATCGGGGGCGCGGGCGGACGCCCGATGGACGGAAGGCCCGGCTCGGGGCGACGTGCTCCGGGGCGCTACCGGGCCCGCCGCGGCGGGGGAGCCGCGCCGAGAGCCCGACGACCAACCCGGACCGACAGACCATGACCAACTACCTCAAGATCTTCGGCCTGATGGCCCTCATGACGGCGCTCTTCGTGGGCGTCGCGGG
>CAYZLN010000011.1:0-19630 GCA_964479295.1 uncultured Gemmatimonadota bacterium | reverse complement strand
GGGTGGCGCGAGGGCTTCTTCGTCGTGCCCCGCCTCTCGGCCATGGGCCCGGAGGACGCTGCCGGGGGGGAGGACGATCGGGAGGACGACCGGGAGGGCGACGGGCGGTGAGGCCGGGCGGGGCGGCGCCGGTCGGGCTGCGGACGATCGACGCGGCGCGCCGCGCCCTGGACGAGGGGGCCACCGCCGGGGAGCTGGTGGAGCGGGCGCTCGACGCCCGCCGCCGGTGGAACGCCGACGACGCCCCGCTCCACGCCTTCCTCTCCACGGCGGCCGACGCGGCGGGGGCGGGCGCCGCCGGGGACGACACCGCGGCCGGGCCCGTCTCGGTCCTGGAGGGGGTGCCGGTGGCGGTGAAGGACAACCTCTGCACCGTCGACCTCCCCACGACCTGCGCGTCCCGCGTGCTCGAGGGGTACCGGTCGCCCTACGCCGCCACGGTCGTCCGCCGCCTCGAGGGCGCCGGCGCCCGGGTGGTCGGGAAGACGAACCTGGACGAGTTCGCCATGGGCTCGTCCACCGAGAACAGCGCCTTCGGGCCCACCCGGAACCCGGTGGACCGGGAGCGGGTGCCCGGCGGGAGCTCGGGGGGGAGCGCGGCGGCGGTGGCGGCGGGGATCGTCCCGGCGGCCCTGGGCTCGTCCACCGGCGGGTCGGTGCGCCAGCCCGCCGCCCTGTGCGGCGTCGTCGGGGTGAAGCCCACCTACGGCCGCGTGAGCCGGTACGGGCTGGTGGCCTTCGCGTCGAGCCTCGACCAGGTCGGCGTGCTGGCCCGGGGCGTGGAGGACGCCGCCCGCGTGCTGGAGACCGTCTCGGGCGACGACCCCCGCGACGCCACCTGCCGCGACCGGCCCGTCCCCCGGGCGGCGGCCGCCCGGGAGGTCGAGCTGGACGGGGCCGTGCTCGGGGTGCCCGACGAGTACCTGGACGAGGGGCTCGACCCGCGGGTCCGCAGGTGCCTGGAGGCGGCCGTCGCCGCGGCCGAGGAGGCCGGGGCCCGCGTGCGCCGGGTCTCCCTTCCGGCGACCCCCCGGGGCATCCCCTGCTACTACGTGCTCGCCACGGCCGAGGCCTCCAGCAACCTGGCGCGCTACGACGGGGTCCGGTACGGCGCCCGGGCCGAGGGGGCCCCGGACGCGGAGTCGATGCAGGCGGCCACCCGGGGGCGCGGGTTCGGGGACGAGGTGAGGCGCCGCGTGATGCTGGGCACCTACGCCCTGTCGGCGGGCTACTACGAGGACCACTACCTCCGGGCCCAGCGGGTGCGCCGCGAGATCGCCGACGACTTCGCGGAGGTGTTCGACGACGGCGTCGACGCGGTCCTCGCCCCCACCGCCCCGACCCCGGCGTTCCCGCTCGGCGAGCGGACGGACGACCCGTACCGCATGTACCTGAACGACGTGTACACGGTCTCGGCGAACCTGGCCGGGCTGCCGGCGGTGTCGATCCCCGCGGGGAACGCGGACGGCCTCCCGGTGGGGGCGCAGCTCATGTGCCCGCCGTGGGAGGAGGAGCGGATGATGGGCCTGGCGCTCCGCCTGGAGGAGGCGCTGGGCTACCGCCACCCCCTGGACGCGTGACCGGCGCCGGCGCGGCCGTCGTCGGCCTCGAGGTCCACGTCCAGCTCCGCACGGCCACCAAGATGTTCTGCGGCTGCCGGGTGGAGTACGGGGCCCCGCCCAACACGAGGGTCTGTCCGGTGTGCATGGGGCTGCCGGGGGCGCTGCCCGTGCCCAACGAGCACGCGGTGCGGCTGGCGGTGCGGGCGGCCCTGGCGCTCCGGTGCGAGGTCGCCCTCCGCTCGCGCTTCGACCGGAAGAACTACTTCTATCCCGACCTCCCGAAGGGATACCAGATCACCCAGTACCACCGGCCGCTGGCCCGGGACGGCCGGCTCCCGGTGCCCCTGGAGGACGGCGACGAGAGGACGGTCCGGATCCGTCGCCTGCATCTGGAGGAGGACGCGGGAAAGTCGGTCCACGACCGCTTCCCCGACTCCACGGCGGTGGACCTCAACCGGGCGGGGGTCCCGCTGGTGGAGATCGTCACCGAGCCCGACCTGCAGGGCCCCGGCGAGGCCCGGGCCTTCCTCGTCCGGCTCAAGCAGGTGCTGGAGCACTACGCCTCGGTGAGCGACTGCAACATGGAGGAGGGGAGCCTCCGGGTCGACGCGAACCTCTCGGTGCGGGCCCCGGACGGGGAGAGGGGCACGAAGGTCGAGGTCAAGAACCTGAACTCGTTCGGCCACGTGGAGCGGGCCCTGGCCCACGAGCGCGACCGCCAGGCGCGGCTGCTCCGCGAGGGCCGGACGGTGGAGCGGGAGACCCGGGCCTGGGACGCCGGCTCCGACCGGACCCGCGAGCTGCGGGGGAAGGAGGAGGCCTTCGACTACCGCTATTTCCCCGAGCCCGACCTCCCCGACCTGGTGCTCGGCGACGACGACGTCCGCGCCGTCCGGGAGGAGCTCCCGGAGCTGCCCGGGACGCGCGAGCGCCGGCTCCGGGAGGACTACGGCCTCTCGCGCTACGACGCCGGGCTCCTGGCGGCCTACCCGGCGCGGGCGGACTACTTCGAGGCGGTGGTCGACGGCCGCGGCGGCGAGTTCGCCAAGCAGACCGCCAACCTGGTCATGGGGAAGCTCGCCGAGGAGCTCAACGAGCGGGCCGAGGGGATCACCGAGCCCGACCTCCTCGCGCCCGACGCGCTGGCCCGCGTCGTGGAGCTCCGGCTGGACGGGACCCTCAGCTCCACCACCGCGGACGAGGCCGTCGAGCGCCTGGCGGCGGCCGAGGACGTCGATCCCGACCGGGTGGTGGAGGAGCACGGCCTGGCCCAGGTGAGCGACGCCGAGCGGCTCTCCGGGTGGGTGGAGGCGGCGGTGCGCGGCAACCCCGAGGAGGCCCGGCGCTACGCCCGGGGGGAGGAGAAGCTGCTGGGCTTCTTCATGGGGGCCGTCATGCGGGAGGCCGACGGGAAGGCGGATCCGGAGAAGGCGCGCCGCGTGCTTCGGGAGCGGCTCGAGGAGGTCCCGTCCGGGGCGCCCGACGAGTCGTAGGGCCCCCGGAGCCGCGGGCCCACGGAACGCGGCGCGGACGGCGCCGCCGGCCGGGGCCCCGAGGCGTCAGCCGGCCAGGCGGCGGACGTCGGGGGTGATCGCCTCCCGGGCGCGCTGCGCGACCAGCGGCGTCGATCCGCGCTTCCGCCAGGCCTCGTCCGCCTGGGGAACGGGGTAGAGCCGGTCCGCCGCCCGGCGGAGGGTGGGCCGCGCGGAGAGGCCGTCGCGCCGGAGGATCCGCCGCCGGACCGCCTTGGCCCGGCCCAGCGGGCCCTCCCCGGTGGGGTCGCGGGCCACGACGCCGGCCGTGCGGCCGTGCCGGAGGAAGTCCACGGCGTCCCCGAAGGTGGCCCGGAGGAGCGACCCCGCCACCGGCTCCTCCAGCTCCCAGCGCGAGATCTCCGTCAGGGCGCCGAAGAAGGACCGCCACCGGTCGTCGTCCAGGACCCGGACCATGCCGTGGAAGATCCGCCGGTTCGCCTCGAAGCTCAGCAGCGTGCGGTCGAGCACCCGGTCGAGCAGCTCGTCGGCCCGGCGGTTGTTCCGGTCGAGCACGAGGCTGCGGGCCAGGGGGAGGTGCTCGCGCGCCACCTCCCGGTCCATCCGGTGCTCCCAGTACGAGTGCCCCACCCCCTTGGAGGAGGCCGTCAGCAGGAGCATCCGGGGGACGAAGACCTCGTGGGCGTTGGCGTCGGCCGCGAGGTGGGTCAGGTAGCCGACGGCGGCCGCACGGAGCGCCGTGTCCCGGCCCGCCGCCTCGTACATCTCCCATCCGGTCTTCCAGGCGTGGGGGTGCCGCTCGTCGTCGGCGTACTGCTTCCCCAGCGGGATGTCCGCCGCCACCGACCCGTAGAGGAACTCCACGGGGTGGGCCGAGAGCAGGGCGGCGGTCGGGCCCGCGACCAGGTCGAGGGAGCCCAGGAGCTCCAGGCCGAGGTACACGTGGGTGGCGGGCCCCCACGCGTGGGCGGCTTCGGGGAGGAGGACGACCAGGAGGAGGCCGAGGACCAGGGCCCCGGCCAGGCGGCGGAGGGTGCTCAGGCCGACCGCCTCCCGCCGCGATCGCCCTCGGCGGCGCCCGGCATGCGGCCTCCGCCCCGGAGGGCGCGCAGGAGGGAGGCCGTCGACAGGAAGGTCTCCTCCGCCTCCTCCTGGACCACTTCCAGGAACCCGTGGATCTCGGAGGCCCGCTCCTCGGCCAGCTCCAGCATCCGACGGGTCGTGTCGGCCGCCTGCTCCACGGTGTCGCCCATCGTCTCGACGTCGGACCGGAGGGCCGTGGTCACGTAGTCGACGTTGTCGGCCGAGCGGCGGAGGTGCTCCAGCACCGGCTCGATCTCCCCCTCGCTCCGCTTCAGCGACCGGTCGAGGCGGGCGAGCAGGTCGCGCATCCGCCGGAGGGTGGGCACGGCCAGGACGAGCCCCGCGATGAGCGCGAGGCTGAGGACGATCCAGAGGACGAGCGCGATCACGCCCAGGACCTCGATGATCTCCACGCGTCCTCCATGTCGATGTGGGCTTCGGCGGCCCGGTCGGGTCCCCCGGGCCGGTCGGACGTCGACGGGGCGTCCCCGCTCCCGGCGGCGTCCGGGGCGCTCTCCCCTACACGGGCGCGGGCCTGCCGGTCCCGGGCCGGCGCGGCGGGGAAGCTAGCGCGCGGGCCGGGCGGGCTCAACGGCGGCGCGTCGCCACGGGTCAGAGGCGCTCCCGCTCCTCCGACTCGAGGGCCCGGACGACCTCGGCGGGCGCGTCGGCCGAGCGGATCCGCTCCAGCAGGCCCGGGCGCCGGGTCAGGCGGGCGATCCGGGCCAGGAGCCGGACGTGGCGGCGCACGGCGCCGCCGGGGGAGAGGAGGAGGAAGAGGAGCTGGACCGGCCGGTCGTCGAGCGCGTGGTAGTCCGTGCCCTCGGGGCAGACCCCGACGAGCACCCTCGGGCCGGGCAGCTCCTCCCAGAGGCAGTGCGGCACGGCCATGCCGCTGCCGATCCCCGTGCTCTGGAGCTCCTCGCGCCGGACGAGGCGGTCGACCAGCTCGCCGGGGGCCTCGACCTCCCCGGCCTCGGCCAGCGGGGCCACGACCTGCTCGAGGACCTCCCGGACCGGGCCGGGCGCCAGGTCCAGCGTCACGTGGGAGGCGTCGATGTAGTCGGCCAGGTCCATGGACCGGCGCTCCGGAGACGGTGATGGGGGGCGAGAAGGATAGGGCCGGGAGGGGAGGGGAGCAATGCGGCGCGGCCGCGTTGCCCGGGCCCGGCGGGGCGCTCTACCTTGTCGCCGCGTCCGGCCTCCGGGCGATCGCGGGGGCGGACGTCGAGCCCGGCGCCGGCCGGGGACGGAGCCGGGCCGGCACGGCCGCCGCGCCCAGGTCCGATCATTCCACACGGAGCCGCATGAGCTGGTTTCGCATCCGGGGCCCGTCGCGCCTCTCGGGCCGCTTCACCCCGAGCGGCAACAAGAACGCCGCCCTCCCGATCCTGGCGGCCACCCTGCTCACCGACGAGGCGGTCGAGCTCTCGAACGTCCCGGACATCCGGGACGTCCGGACCCTGTCGGAGCTGCTCCGGGACCTCGGGGCGGAGGTCCAGTGGACGGGGCCGAACCGCCTCCGGGTACGGGCCGGGAAGCTCCGCGGGCCCCGGGTGGACCCCGACCTCGCCGGCCGGATCCGGGCCTCCGTCCTCGTCGCGGGCCCCCTGCTGGCGCGGCTGGGGGAGGTGGAGCTTCCCCCTCCGGGCGGCGACGTCATCGGGCGGCGGAGGCTCGACACTCATTTCCTCGCGCTGCGGAGGCTGGGCGCGGAGGTCGAGGCCAGCGACGCCTACTACCTGCGCACGGACGGGCTGGAGGGGGAGGAGATCTTCCTGGACGAGCCGTCGGTGACGGGGACCGAGAACGCGATCCTCGCGGCCGTCCTGGCCCGGGGCACCACGGTGCTGCGGAACGCGGCGGCGGAG
This sequence comes from uncultured Gemmatimonadota bacterium, assembly GCA_964479295.1. Lineage (GTDB taxonomy): Bacteria > Gemmatimonadota > Gemmatimonadetes > Palauibacterales > Palauibacteraceae > CAYVFM01. Next base: position 13,621 of record CAYZLN010000011.1, on the reverse strand, counting down.
CCGCACGTCCAGGACCTGTGCCGCTTCCTCAACGGCCTGGGGGCCCGGATCCGGAACGTGGGGGGGCGGACCCTGGAGATCGAGGGCGTCGACGGGCTCGGCGGCGGCGAGCACCGCATCGCGGCCGACCACATCGAGATCGGGAGCATGGTGGGGTTGGCGGCGGTCACGGGGTCGTCGCTCGTGATCGAGGACTTCCCGGAGATGGCGTGGCACCCGATGCGGATCGGCTTCGAGCGGCTGGGCGTCCACTGCGAGCCCCGGGAGGGCGAGCTCCACGTGCCCGGCAACCAGGAGCTCGAGATCCGGAGCGACCTGGGCGACCAGATCCCGAAGATCGACGACGGGCCGTGGCCCGCGTTCCCCGCGGACCTCATGAGCATCGCCCTGGTGGTGGCCACCCAGTGCCGGGGGACGATCCTGATCCACGAGAAGATGTTCGAGTCCCGGATGTTCTTCGTGGACAAGCTCATCGCCATGGGCGCCCGGATCATCCTCTGCGACCCCCACAGGGCGGTGGTGGCGGGTCCGTCGCAGCTCCGGGGCACGGAGCTGGAGAGCCCCGACATCCGGGCGGGCATGGCCCTCCTCATCGCGGCCCTGGTGGCGGAGGGCGAGAGCGAGATCCACAACATCCGGCAGATCGAGCGGGGGTACGAGCGGATCGACGAGCGGCTCCGGGCGCTCGGGGCGGACATCGAGCGCGTGGACGCGTCGGCGTGACGGGGCCGGCCGCCGCCGGGGTCGAGACCCGCCGGGAGGAGCTCCGCGACGGGGAGGGCTTCCCGGTGTTCGCGAACGCCCGCTGGGAGGAGCGCCATCCCGGCCTCGTGGCGGGCGTCACCGGGGCTTCGGGGCGCGCCGACGGCCCGGACCCGGACTTCGGGCTCACGACCGCCGGCACCGCCTGGGAGCTCTCCGTCCGCTTCGAGGAGCTGGGCCGCCAGCTCGGCTTCCCGTCGGTGGCCGTGGCGCGGCAGGTCCACGGCGACGCGGTGACGTGCCTGGACCCGACGCCCGAGCCGGGCCTCCGCGTGCCCGGCGAGTCCGACGGGCTCGTCACCTCCGGGACCGGGCTCCTGCTGGCGGTGACGGCCGCCGACTGCGTGCCCGTCTACGCCGTCGACCCGGCCTCGGGGGGGCTGGCCCTCCTCCACGCCGGGTGGCGGGGTACGGCGGCGGGGGTGCTGGCCTCCGGGCTCCGGGCCCTGGAGGCCCGGTGCGGCGCCGACCTCGCCGAGGTGCGCCTCCACCTGGGCCCGGCGATCTGCGGCGACTGCTACGAGGTGGGTCCCGAGGTCGTGGAGGCCCTGGGAGGGCCGCGGGGCGGGGAGGGGCGGCCCGGCCCCGAGGGCCGGATCACCGTCGACCTGCGGACGGAGCTGGTGGCCCGGGCACGGGACCTCGGCGTCCCGCCCGGGCGCATCTCACGCTCCGGCTGGTGCACCCGGTGCGGGCCGGATCATTTCCACTCCCACCGGGGTAAGGGGGACGAGGCAGGGCGGATGGCGGCGTACCTCGGCTGGAGGCGGCGCGCCGGCGGCTGAGGGCCGGTCCGAGCGGGGCGATCGCGGAGGTCGACGGCCTCACGAGCGGGGCCGTCGATCCTTGCTCCCTCGGCCGGCCGCGGCTATTTTGAGACCGGTTAATCGGCCCGCGGGCGAGCCAGCCGAGCGGGTCCCGGATCGTGGGACGAAGTGGGGAAGCTGCCGCAGCCCCACTTTTTTCTTTGCGGTAGAGGGATGCGGACGGCATGGCGAAGCTGGAGCGGGAGATCGAGGAGTTCGTCTCCGGGCTCGGGTTCGAGCTCGTGACCCTCGATCGGGGCGGAGGGCACCGGTCGCCGCACCTGTCGCTGAAGATCGACCGGCCCTACGGCGAGCCGGGCCGGTCGGAGGTGACGGTCGGCGACTGCACCCGGGTGGCCCGGGAGCTCAGGACGTGGCTCGAGGAGAGCCCCGAGGCTCCCGAGGACTGGGAGCTCGAGGTCTCCTCGCCCGGCGTCGAGCGGCCGCTGGTCCGGCCGCGCGACTACCGCCGCTTCGCCGGCCGCGAGGTCGAGCTGAAGGGCTACGGCCCCCTGGCCGACGGGGCGAAGCGGCTGGAGGGCAAGCTGCTGGGCCTGGCCGACGAGGACGAGGAGACGGTGGCGCTGGAGGTGGGCGGCGAGCGGAAGGAGGTCCCGCTCGCGTCCGTCGCCAGCGCCAAGCTGGTCTACGACTGGGAGTCGGACCTCTGACGCGACGACGGGGCCGGGTCTCCGGGCGACGCAGGGGGCGCGGCGGCGGCACGACGAGAGCGATCCTCACACAGCACCGACGGGAACAGGCAGACGTAGAATGAGCGACAACATCCCGGTCGTCGAAGCGTTCCGCGTGATGACGGCGAACAAGTCCCTCTCCGAGGACGAGCTGCACTCGCTCATCCGCGAGGGCATCCACGCGGCGCTGGAGAAGCACTTCGACGGGCCCGTCGAGGCCGAGATCGACATCCGCGCCGACGGGGACATCGACATCGTGGTCCTCAAGGAGGTCGTCGAGGACGTCGAGGACCCGGCCCGCGAGGTGAGCCTCGAGGAGGCCCAGTGGGACGACCCCGAGTTCCGGGTCGGCGACCTCATGGAGATCCCGGTCGACTTCGAGGACTTCGGCCGCAAGTCGGTCATGGCGGCCAAACAGCGCATCATCCAGAACGTCCGCGAGGGCGAGCGCGAGAAGGTCCGGGACGAGTTCAGCGACAAGATCGGCGAGCTGGTCTCCGGCGAGGTCCAGCAGGTGCAGCGGGGCAAGATCATCGTCATGCTGAACCGGGCCCACGAGGCCGAGGCCATCATCCCGTGGCGCGAGCAGAACCCCCGCGAGCGCTTCCGGCAGGGCGAGCCGATCCGGGCGGTGCTGATGAAGCTCGACGAGACGTCGCGGGGGCCCAAGCTCATCCTCTCGCGTGCCGCCCCCGAGTTCGTCGCCCGGCTCTTCGAGCTCGAGGTGCCGGAGATCTACCAGGGCCTGGTCGAGATCAAGAGGATCGTCCGGGAGGCCGGCGGTCGGACCAAGATCGCCGTCTCCTCGCGGGACGAGTCGGTGGACCCGGTGGGGGCCTGCGTCGGGGTCAAGGGCTCGCGGGTGCAGGCGGTCGTCTCGGAGCTGAGCGGCGAGCGCATCGACATCGTCCCCTGGCATCCGGACCCGGAGATCTTCGCCCGCCGCGCCCTGGCGCCGGCCGACGTGGTGAAGGTGGTCTCCGACCCCGACCGCCACGTCGTGACGGCCATCGTGGACGAGGACCAGCTCTCCGTAGCCATCGGCCGGAACGGGCAGAACGTCCGTCTGGCCTCCCAGCTCATCGGGTGGCAGATTGACCTCTACTCCAGCGAGGATTGGATGGACCGGGGCGGCGAGTCGCTGATCTTCGGCGGCGACGAGGAGTACGAGGTCAGCGACTTCGAGCTGTCCGAGCTGAAGGGCATCCCGCCGGCGACCCTGGCCGCCCTGGAGGCCGCCGGCATCCGGACCTTCTTCGACGTGCTGGACATGGACGCCGGGGACTTCATCGAGGTCCCGGGCATCGACGACGACCAGGCCGACCGGCTCGAGGAGCTCATCGACGAGCTCACCGTCGTCGACGAGGAGCTCGACGTCGAGGAGGCCGTCGAGGAGACCCTCGACGAGCTCCAGTCGGCCGTGGAGCCCCAGGCCCAGGCCGGCCCCGACGAGGACGCGGAGGACGGGGCCGGGCCCGAGGCCGCGGCGCCCGAGCCCGCGTCGGCGGAGGGCGACGGGGAGGCGGCCGCGCCCGAGCCCGAGCCCGCCGCGCCGGCCGGGGCGGAGGAGTCCGAGGCCGAAGAGCCCGAGGCGGCCGAGGCCGAAGAGGAGGCCGAGGAGCTCCGGATCACGGGCGCCGCCGAGGAGCTGGCCGAGGAGCACGGCATCGACCCGGCGGGGATCGAGGGCACCGGCAAGGACGGCCGGATCCTGAAGTCCGACGTCGAGGCCGCCGTCGCGGAGGCCGAGGAGGCCGGCGCGGAATCGGCCGGGGAGACGGCCGGGGCCGCCGCGGAGCCCTCCGGGGCCTGACCACCCCGACGACCCCGACGACCGTCGGGCGGGGCGACCCGCCGGAGACGGGCAGCGAGATCGAGTTGACCTGAGCCTGCAGAAGAGACCCAGCCTTGGCGAAATACAGAGTCTACGAAGTCGCGGAGAACCTGGACGTGGAGTCCAGCGACCTCGTGCGCATGCTGCGGGAGATGGGGATCTCCGTGCGCAGCCACATGTCGGCCATCGACGAGGAGCAGGTGGCCCGGCTGCACGCGCGCCTGGAGCGGAAGCGCCGCGTCAGCGGCGACGGCGCGGACGGCTCCGGGGGGTCGTCGGGCGGCCGCCGCCGGCGACGCCGTCGGCGCAGGAAGCCCGCCGAGACGGAGGAAGCGCCCGCCGCAGAGGCCGAAGAGGAGGCCGTCGAGGCCGAGGCGGAGGTCGAGGAGGAGGCGCCGGCCGCCGAGGAGGAGGCCGCCGAGCCCGAGGAGGCCGAGCCGGAGGAGGAGGAGGAGGTCGAGGAGCTCCGGATCACGGGCGCCGCCGAGGAGCTGGCCGAGGAGCACGGCATCGACCCGGCGGCGGTCGAGGGAACCGGCGAGGACGGCCGGGTCCTGAAGTCCGACGTCGAGGCGGCGATCGAGGAGCTCGAGGAGGCCGCCGAGGCCGAGGCGGAGGCCGAGGAGAAGCGCAAGAAGCGGAAGCCGAAGCCCGTCCGCCGCGGCATGCCCCGTCCCGGCCCGGCCGCCTCCGCGGCCCCGGGCGGCTCGGTCGAGATCGAGAAGGACTACAGCAAGCGCGGCAAGGGGGGCGGCGGACGCCGCAAGAAGCCGCGCATCGACAAGGACGCCGTCGAGGAGAACGTCAAGAAGACGCTGGCCGAGATGGAGGGCGGCGGCGGAGGCCGCAAGGGCGGCGGCCGGAAGGCGGCCGCCTCGGAGGAGGAGCTCGAGGAGCAGCGCCGCAAGGAGAAGGAGCGGGAGAAGACCCGCGTCCGGGTGAACGAGTTCCTCACGGTGGCCGAGCTGGCCGACCTGATCGACGAGGAGCCCCAGGAGATCATCACGTCGGCGTTCAAGAACCTGGGGATGATGGTCACCATCAACCAGCGGCTCGATTTCGACCAGATCGAGCTGATCTGCGAGGAGTTCGGCTACGAGGCCGTCGAGGAGGAGGACTTCGAGGCCGACCTCGAGACGGAGGCGCCCGAGGAGGACGAGGGGGAGACGGCCCCGCGCGCGCCGGTGGTCACCGTCATGGGCCACGTGGACCACGGCAAGACGTCGCTGCTGGACAAGATCCGGAAGACCAACGTGGTCGCCGGCGAGTCCGGCGGCATCACGCAGCACATCGGGGCCTACCAGGTCGACATCGGCGACGAGCGCTCCATCACCTTCCTGGACACGCCGGGCCACGAGGCGTTCACCGCCATGCGGGCCCGGGGCGCCGAGGTGACCGACGTCGTCGTCCTGGTGGTGGCCGCGGACGACGCCGTGATGCCGCAGACGGTGGAGGCCATCAGCCACGCGCGGAACGCCGGCGTGCCGATGGTGCTGGCCATCAACAAGATGGACCTGCCGTCCGCCGACGCCTCGCAGGTCAAGCAGGACCTGCTGAGCCACGAGGTCGTCGTGGAGGAGTTCGGCGGCGAGGTGCTCGTGTCCGAGGTCTCCGCCGAGACCGGCGAGGGGATCGACGACCTCCTGGAGAAGATCCACCTGCAGGCCGAGCTGCTGGAGCTCGAGGCCGACCCCGACCGCGACGCCCGCGGGACCGTCGTGGAGGCCGAGATCGACAAGGGGATGGGCCCGGTGGCCACCGTCCTGGTCCAGAGCGGGACGCTCGAGGTCGGCGACGACTTCATCTGCGGGCTCCACGGCGGCCGCGTCCGCGCGCTGCTCGACGAGCGGGGCAACAACGTCGAGTCGGCGGGCCCGTCGACGCCGGTGCGGGTGCTCGGGCTCGACGGCGTCCCCCAGGCGGGCGACTCCCTCGTGGTGCTCGAGGCCGACCGGGTCCAGGAGATCGCCGACCGCCGGCAGCAGCTCGACCGCCAGAAGGACCTCCGCCGCCGGCAGTCGGGGACGAAGCTCGAGGACATCTTCGAGGAGATCCAGGCCGGCGAGACGCCCGTCCTCAACCTCGTGATCAAGGGCGACACCCACGGCTCGGTCCAGGCCGTCTCCGACGCGCTGGAGGAGCTGAGCACGGCCGAGGTCGAGGTGGAGGTCATCCACCGGGGCGTCGGGGCCGTGAACGAGTCCGACGTGCTGCTGGCGAGCACGAGCGACGCCACGATCATCGGCTTCCACGTCCGCCCGGACAGCCAGGCCCGGTCGACGGCCGAGACCGAGAACGTCGAGATCCGCACCTACAACGTCATCTACGAGGCCGTCCAGGACGTGCGCCGGGCCCTGGAGGGCATGCTGGAGCCCGAGGAGGAGGAAGAGGTGGTCGGCACGGCCGAGATCCGCCAGCTCTTCAAGATCTCGGGCGTGGGCACCATCGCCGGCTGCTACGTCGAGGAAGGCGAGATCCGGCGGAACCTTCCGGTGAGGGTGCTCCGGGACCACGTCGAGGTGCACGACGGGGAGATCGAGAGCCTCAAGCGGTTCCAGGAGGACGTGAGCGAGGTGCGCGAGGGCTACGAGTGCGGCATCTCCATCGCGGGCTTCGACGACGTGAAGGAAGGCGACCTCATCGAGTGCTACCGGGTGGAGGAGGTGGCCCGCACGCTCGAGGAGAGCGCGGCGGCCTCGTCCTGACGGGCCGGACCGGGCACGAGCGCCGCGTCGAGGCGGGCGGAACGGGAGGTCGCGATGGCCCCGGTGGTGGGAGCCGCACGATGGGTGCTGCACCTGCCCGGGTGCAGCTCCCTGAAGGCGAAGCGCAAGATCGTCCACAGCCTGAAGGACCGTCTCAAGGCCCGGTACGAGATCTCGGCGGCCGAGACCGACTTCCAGGACAAGTGGCAGAAGGCGGAGATCTGCGCCGTGCTGGTCACCTCCGACCGCCGACTCGCCGAGTCGATCCTGTCGAAGATGGACGGCGACATGGAGTCCGACCCCAGGGCGCTCATCGTGGAGTACGAGACCGTCTTCTACTGACGCTCCCCGTCCTCCGGCGCCGTCCCCGCCGAGCACATCCACGGAGAGGCCCCCGGCCATGGCCAACCCCCGACGCGTCGAGCGCCTCAACCAGCTCCTCCGCGAGGAGATCTCCCGGCTCGTCCGTCGGGAGCTCGAGGACCCCCGCGTGGAGATGGTGACCATCACCGACGTGGACGTCTCCGGCGACCTGCGCCACGCGAAGGTCTTCGTCCGCACGCTCCGCGACCTCCAGCCCGCCGTCGACGGGGAGGAGGACGCCGACGGAGAGGAGACGGACGACGACGGCGACGACGCCGACATCGGGGAGATCGGCCGCCCCCTCCGCGAGGCCCTCGAGGGGCTCCGGAGCGCCGAGGGGTTCCTGCGCGGGACGCTGGGCCGGGAGCTGCGGATCCGTCGCATCCCGGAGCTGCACTTCGAGGCCGACCGCACCCTGGAGCGGGCGCAGCGGATCGAGGAGCTGCTCGACCGCATCGCCGCGGCGGACGAGGAGGACGATGGCGGCGCGTGAGGACGGGGACCCCACCGGGGTCCTCCTGCTCGACAAGCCCCCGGGCCCCACCTCGCACGACGCCGTCGACCGCGCCCGGGGGGCCCTCGGCCTCCGCCGCGTGGGCCACACCGGGACGCTCGACCCCTTCGCCTCGGGCCTTCTGATCCTCTGCGCGGGGCCGGCCACCCGCCTCGCCGAGTATTTCGGGGCGCCGCCCAAGCGGTACGAGGCCGTCCTCCGGCTCGGGGTGGAGACCGAGACGCACGACCCGGAGGGCGACGTGGCGGCGGAGTCGGAGGCCTGGCGCGACGTCGGGGAGGACGAGCTGCGGCGCGCCCTGGCGGCGCACACGGGGCGGATCCGCCAGGTGCCGCCGGCCTACTCGGCCAAGCGCGTCGACGGCCGCCGGGCCCACCGGGCCGCCCGGGAAGGCCTCGACGTGGAGCTGGAGGCCGAGGAGGTGGTGGTCCACGAGCTGGAGCTCCTGGGCTTCGACCCGCCGGAGGCCCGGGTGGGGTGCCGCGTGTCCACCGGGACCTACGTCCGTTCGCTGGCCCGCGACGTGGGCCGGGCCCTGGGCTGCGGCGCGCACCTCCGGGAGCTGCGGAGGACGGCCGTGGGGCCGTGGACCGTCGGGCGGGCCCTCGCGTGGGACGACCTGGAGGAGGGGCGGTGGCGCGAGGCGGCGACCGGAGGCGAGGAGCCGGCCTGGCTGGCGCCGGCCCGCTCCCTCCCGTGGCTCCCGACCCGGGAGCTGTCCGGAGAGGAGGCGCGCCGGGTCCGCCACGGGGGGCGGGTGCCGGCGGGCGACGTCGAGCCGCCCCGGTGGCGCCCCGCCGGCGACGGGCCGCCCCCGGTGCTCCTGGTCCGGGACGGGCGTCTCCTGGCCGTCGCCGAGGTGGCGGGGGACGAGCTCCAGCCCCGCAAGGTGTGGCCCGATGCCGCGTAGCGGCCTGCCCCCCGGCACCCGCGGCACGGTGCTCACGGTGGGCACCTTCGACGGCGTGCACCTGGGCCACCGGGCCGTGCTGCGGGAGGTCGAGGAGCGCGCCCGGGGCCGCGGGCTCGAGAGCGTGCTGGTGACGTTCGACCGCCATCCCCTGAGCGTGGTCCGTCCCCGCGACGCCCCCCCGATCCTGACCACGCCCTCCGAGAAGAAGGAGATCCTGGCGCAGACGGGCCTGGACCGGGTGGGGCTCCTCCCGTTCACGCGCAACCTCTCCCTCTACCGCCCCGAGGAGTTCGTCCGTCTGATCCTGGTGGAGCGGTACCGGGTGCGGGAGCTCGTCGTCGGCCGGGACCACGGGTTCGGGCGGTCCCGCTCGGGCGACGCGGAGACGCTCCGCCGGGCAGGCGAGCGCCACGGGTTCGGGGTGGACGTGGTCCCGGAGGTGCGCGTCGACGGCGAGGCGGTCTCGTCGACCCGGATCCGGCGGGCCGTGGAGGAGGGCCGGGCGGCGGACGCCGCCGCGGCGCTGGGCCGACCCTACTCCTTCACGGGCACGGTGGTCAGGGGGAGCGGCCGGGGCAGGGAGCTCGGCTTCCCGACGGCGAACCTCCGCCCGCCCGGCGATCCGAAGCTGATGCCGGCCCCGGGCATCTACGCCGTCCGGGCCTCGCTCCCGTCGGGGGCCCGCGCCGGCCTGCTCCACCTCGGCCCGCGCCCGACCTTCGACGACGCCGCCCCGTCGGTCGAGCTGTACCTGCTCGACTTCGAGGGCGACCTCTACGGCCGTCGGGTGCGCGTCGACGTCCTGGAGCGGCTGCGCGACGTGGCCTCCTTCCCCTCGTCCGACGACCTGGTGGAGCAGATGGAGGAGGACCGGCGCCGGGCCCGCGAGTACTTCGCCTCCCGGCCGCGACGGGAGCCGCCGGCCTGGCGCGACCCGGAGCCGGCGCCCGGGCCGGCGGGCTGACCGGGGGCGGGGGCGTCGGCTCGGGGCCGCTCCCTCACGGGGACGGGGCCTCCGGGGTCCGGCCGCCGCGAGGGCGGCGGCATGGCCTGTGCTCTCTTTGCGGGGCGAGCGCCCCGGAGCTAGGATACGGGGCCGAGACGACAGCGTGAGACGCAAACGGAGAGACGGGCGCGTGACGGAGGCACACGGAACGGACACGATGGCGATCAACACCGAGAAGAAGCAGGAGCTCATAGAGAAGTTCGGGAAGCACGAGGACGACCACGGATCCGCCGCCGTCCAGGTGGCGATCCTCACGCACCGCATCGACGAGCTCACCGCCCACTTCGACGAGCATCCCCAGGACCACGACGGGCGCAGGGGTCTGATTCAGATGGTGGGCCGTCGCCGTCGCCTGCTGGACTACCTCCGGGACGAGGACGTGGAGGAGTACCGCCAGGTGGTGGACGAGCTGGACCTGCGCCGCTGATCCCACACAGCGAGAGGCGCCGAGCGGGGGGCGACGGGCGGAGACGCGCCGGCCCCCCGGTTCTGTTGCCCCGGACGGATCGCGGTCGGCCGCGCCACGGCGGGGCGGGAGAGAGCACGGACGTGAGACGACGAGAGACCGACACAGATTCACGCAAGCACCGAAGGTGACCACCGCATGACTCAGCGAATCGAGAGGGAGTTCGCCGGCCGGAAGCTCGTCCTGGAGACGGGGCGGATGGCCCGGCAGGCGGACGGAGCCGTCTACGTGCAGCACGGAGAGACGGCGGTGCTCGTCACCGCCGTGGCCGAGCGCGAGCGCTCGGACCTCCCCTTCTTCCCCCTGACCGTGGAGTACCGCGAGAAGATGTACGCCGCGGGCAAAGTGCCGGGGGGCTTCGTCAAGCGCGAAGGCAAGCCCGGGGACAAGGAGACCGTCTCGGCCCGTCAGATCGACCGACCCCTGCGGCCGCTCTTCCCCGACTCCTTCCAGAACGAGACGCAGATCGCCTGCTTCGTGGTCTCGGCGGACCAGGAGAACGACGCCGACGTGCTTGGCATGCTGGGCGCCTCGGCGGCCCTCAGCCTCTCCCCCATCCCGTGGGAGGGCCCCATCGCCGGCGTCCGCGTCGGCCTGATCGACGGCGAGTGGGTGATCAACCCGACCTTCAGCCAGCTCGAGTACTCCGAGACGGACATCGTGGTGGCCGGCACCGAGGAGTCGGTCGTCATGGTCGAGGGCCACGCCGTCGAGATCGACGAGGACACCTTCGTCGAGGCCCTGGAGACCGCCCACGAGGCGATCCGCGAGCTCATCTCGCTCCAGCGCGAGCTGGTGGAGATGGCCGGCGGCGCGCCCGAGCCGTTCGACTGGGACGCCGACGAGAGCCCGGCGGGCCTGGAGGAGGCCGTGGAGGAGAGGGCCGCCGATCGGGTGGAGGAGGCGATGTTCCTCCCCACCGACGAGGAGCGCGACGAGGCCCTGTCGGCCCTCAAGGACGAGCTCGTGGAGGAGCTCCGGGAGGAATACCCGGACCACCTCGACGACGTCAGGGAGGCCGTCAGCGACCTCGAGAAGGAGACGATGCGGCGCCGCATCCTCGAGCGCGGCGAGCGGGTCGACGGCCGGTCGCTGGACGACATCCGGCCGGTCGACTGCGAGGTGGGCATCCTGCCGCGGACGCACGGCTCCGCCCTCTTCACGCGGGGCGAGACGCAGGCGCTGGTCGCGACCACGCTGGGGACCGTGCAGGACGAGCAGCGCATCGACAACGTGGACGTGGGGGACGAGGCCTCCAAGTCCTTCATGCTGCACTACAACTTCCCGCCGTTCTCGGTGGGCGAGGTGCGCCGCTTCCGGGGCCCCGGCCGGCGGGAGATCGGCCACGGCATGCTGGCCGAGCGCGCGCTGCAGCCGCTGCTCCCGCCCTACGACGACTTCCCCTACACGATCCGTGTGGTATCGGACATCCTGGAGTCCAACGGCTCCAGCTCGATGGCCACCGTCTGCGGGGGCTCGCTCTCGATGATGCACGCGGGCGTGCCGCTGGCGGCGCCGGTGGCCGGGATCGCCATGGGCCTGGTGAAGGACGCCGAGCAGGACCAGACGGCGATCCTCACCGACATCCTCGGGGTGGAGGACGCCCTGGGCGACATGGACTTCAAGGTGGCGGGCACCCGGGAGGGGATCACCGCCATCCAGATGGACATCAAGGCGAAGGGGCTCGCCCACTCCACCATCCGCGAGGCCCTGGAGCGGGCGCGGGAGGCGCGGCTCCACATCCTGGACCTCATGAACCGGACGATCTCCGAGCCCCGGGAGCTGGCCGACCACGCGCCGCGGATCATGACGATGGAGATCGACCCGGACAAGATCGGGAAGGTCATCGGGCCGAAGGGCAAGACGATCCGCGCCATCCAGGAGGAGTCGGGCGCCGAGATCAACGTGGAGGACTCGGGCGTCATCACCATCTCCGCCCCCGGCGGCGAGGGCGGCGAGCGCGCCCGCGACATGATCGAGGCCCTGGTGCAGGACCCCGAGGTCGGGCGGATCTACGAGGGCGTGGTCAAGAACACCACGGACTTCGGCGCCTTCGTGGAGATCCTCCCCGGCGTGGAGGGGCTCTGCCACATCTCCGAGCTCGAGGAGGAGCGCACCGAGAACACCGAGGACGTCCTCGAGCAGGGCGACCGGGTCAGGGTCAAGCTCCTGTCGATCAACGACAAGGGCCAGCTCGAGCTCTCCAAGCGCGCCGTCGACCGCGAGCGCGAGGAGCAGGGGCAGTGAGCTGAGCGCCCCGGGCCCGGTCGGGACGGCCCGGGGGCGCCACGCGCGGGGCTCCGCACCCGGGGGACGCCGGCGGGCCGCGCCCAGGAGCGGAAGGAGCCACGTCGATGATCGTCGGGGTGCCCAGGGAGGTCAAGGAGGCGGAGAACCGCGTTGCCCTCGTGCCGGCGGGCGCGGAGGCGCTGGCGCGCGAGGGCCACCGGGTGCTGGTCGAGACCGGGGCCGGCGTGGGGAGCGGCTTCTCCGACGACGCCTACCGGGAGGCCGGGGCCGAGATCCGCGGCCGGGCGGAGGAGGTCTGGGGCGAGGCCGAGCTCGTCCTGAAGGTCAAGGAGCCGGTGGAGCGCGAGTGGCCCCTCCTGGAGGAGGGGCAGGTCGTCTTCACCTACTTCCACTTCGCCGCCGACGAGGAGCTCACGCGGTCGATCCTCGACGCCGGCTGCGTCGCGATCGCCTACGAGACCGTCCAGCTCCCGGGCGGCGAGCTCCCTCTGCTGACCCCGATGTCGGAAGTGGCCGGGCGGATGTCGGTGCAGGAGGGGGCGAAGTACCTGGAGAAGCCCACCGGCGGCCACGGCGTGCTCCTGGGCGGCGTCCCCGGGGTGCTCCCGGCCGAAGTCGTGATCCTGGGCGGAGGCGTGGTCGGGACCAACGCCGCGCGCATCGCGGCGGGGTTCGGCGCCCACGTCACCGTGGTCGACCTCGACCTCGACCGGCTCCGCCACCTCGCCGAGGTCATGCCGGCCAACGTCGACTTCCTCTTCTCGAACCGCCACAACATCCTCAGCCAGCTCGACCGGGCGGACCTCCTGGTGGGGGCCGTGCTCCTGCCCGGCGCGAAGGCCCCGGAGCTCGTCTGGCGCGAGGACCTGGAGCGGATGAAGGACGGGGCGGTGATCGTCGACGTTGCCGTCGACCAGGGCGGCTGCGTGGAGACCATCGAGCCCACCACCCACACCGACCCGACCTACGTCGTCGACGGCGTGATCCACTACGGGGTCTCGAACATGCCGGGCGCCGTGCCCCGGACCTCCACGCTGGCCCTCACCAACGCCACCTTCCCCTACGTCGAGGAGCTCGCCGAGCACGGCTGGCGCGACGCCGTGCGCGGCGACGAGTCCCTCGCCCGGGGCGTGAACGCCGTGGAGGGGCGCTGCACCTACGAGGCCGTCTCCGACGCCTTCGGCCTGGACCACACCCCGCTGGCGGAGGTGGTCTGAGCGCCGCCCCCGGCCGGCGGAGGCCCCGGCGCGGGCGGCCGGGCCGGGTCGCCGGGGCCGCGGACCGACGGACGGCGACCGACCGGCGGGCGC
>CAYZLN010000010.1:13856-19905 GCA_964479295.1 uncultured Gemmatimonadota bacterium | reverse complement strand
GGCCACCGCGGACGGCGCCCCCGACCTGGTCCTGATGGGGTCGGGCTCGGAGGTGCAGCACCTCCTGGGGGCCCAGCGCCTCCTCGAGGACGACGGGCTCCGGGTCCGGGTCGTGAGCATGCCGAGCTGGGAGCTCTTCCGGGAGCAGCCCCGGGCGTACCGCGAGCGCGTGCTCCCGCCGGCGGTCTCCGCCCGCCTCGCCGTCGAGGCCGCCGCCACCCACGGCTGGGCCGAGTGGGTGGGGCCGGAGGGCGACGTGCTGGGCCTCGACCGCTTCGGCGCCAGCGCGCCGGCGGAGGAGAACTTCCGCCGCTTCGGCTTCACCCCCGGAAACGTGGCCGACCGTGCCCGGAAACTGGTCGAGACGAGCGATGGCAAGTAAAGGTATAGGCTTTATTTAACCTTCCTAATACAGAATCCGTGCGAGGGGCTCTCCCCGGCCCGGAGGGGCCCCGGGAGGCGCCGACGGACGTCGCCCCCTCGTCCGGACGACCCGCCCCACCAGCGGAGGAGACCCATGCGCGTCGCCATCGGTGCCGACCACGCGGGCGTCCGCTACAAGCGGGCCCTGGCCGACGAGCTCCGGGACGCCGGGCACGAGGTGCTCGACCTGGGGACCGACTCCACCGAGTCGGTGGACTACCCCGACTACGCCCGCGCCGTGGCCGAGGCCGTGAAGGAGGGACGGGCCGACCGCGGCGTCGTGGTCTGCGGCAGCGCGGTGGGGGTCACCGTCACCGCCAACAAGGTGCCGGGGGTGCGGGCCGGGACCTGCCACGACACCTACTCGGCGCGGCAGGGCGTCGAGCACGACGACATGAACGTCCTCTGCCTCGGCGAGCGGGTGGTGGGGATCGAGATCGCCCGGGAGGTGCTCCACGCCTTCCTGGACGCCCGCTTCAGCGGCGCCGAGCGCCATCGGCGCCGGCTGGAGAAGCTGAAGGAGGTCGAGCGCACCTACCTGGCCGGCGACGCGTCGGCGGCCGGCGCGTCCTGACGCGCCCGGGGGTCCCGCGGAGGGGCGGACCGGACGGGCGGCGGGCGCCGGGGGGACCGCCGACGGCGACCCGGACGGCGGCGAGGGATCCGGCGGCCGGCCCGCCCGTACGAACGGGCGGGGGAAACGCCGGCGGCGGCCGGGCGGGGACGACCACGACCGCCCGTCGCCGGCGCCCGGAGCCCGACACCGACGGGGCCCGGGGGGACCGGGCCGCGAGCCCACGACCACGCAACGACGCCGGGGACCGACGATGAACCCACTCCTGGAGCTGCTGGAGCACGGCCAGAGCTACTGGCTCGACAACCTCACCCGCCGGATGATCCGGAACGGCGAGCTCGAGCGCCGCGTCCGGGAGGAGGGCCTCCGGGGCGTCACCTCCAACCCGGCCATCTTCTCGAAGGCCATCTCCGGCGGGGGCGAGTACGACGAGCAGATCGCCGAGCTGGCCGCCGAGGGCCGGTCGGTGGAGGAGATCTACGAGGCCGTGGTCGTCTCGGACATCCGGGACGCCTGCGACGTCCTGCGGCCGGTGTACGACGAGTCGGGCGGCGGGGACGGCTTCGTGAGCCTCGAGGTCTCCCCCCACCTCGCCCACGACACGCAGGGCTCCGTCGAGGAGGCGCGGCGGCTCTTCCGGCGGGTGGACCGGCCGAACGTCTTCATCAAGATCCCCGGCACCCCCGAGGGCGTCCCGGCCATCGAGGAGCTCCTCTACGAGGGCGTGAACGTCAACGTCACCCTCCTCTTCTCGGTGGAGGCCCACGAGGCCGTGGCCCGGGCCTACCTCCGGGCCCTCGAGCGGCGGGCGGAGTCGGGGCGCGGCGTGGACGACGTCTCCAGCGTCGCCAGCTTCTTCCTGAGCCGGATCGACGTCCTCGTCGACGGGGTCCTGGGCCACTACCTGCGCCCGGGCGCGGACCGGGAGGAGCCCGGGCCCCGGCCCGACGAGCTGATGGGGGAGGCGGCCCTCGCCAACGCGAAGATCGCCTACCGCCGCTTCCTGGAGATCTTCTCCGGCGACCGGTGGGAGGCCCTCGCGGAGGAGGGCGCGAGGCCGCAGCGCATGCTGTGGGCGAGCACGAGCACCAAGGACCCCCTCTACAGCGACGTCCGGTACGTCGAGCCGCTGGTGGGGCCCCACACGGTGAACACCCTCCCCGAGCGGACGATCGCGGCCTTCGCCGACCACGGCCGGGTCGACGACACGGTGGAGATCGGGATGGACGAGGCCGACGAGACCCTGGAGGCGCTGGCCGAGGTGGGCGTGGACTTCGACCACGTCACCGAGCAGCTCCTGCACGAGGGCGTGCAGAAGTTCATCGACCCCTACGACCGGCTCATGGCCGTGCTCGCCGACCGGCGGCGGGACCTGCTGGGCCGCGAGACGGCCTCGGTCGACGTCCACGCCGGCCCCGACCTCGCCCTGGACGACGCGCTGGCGTCCCTCCGCCAGCGACGCTTCGGGCGGCGCCTGGCGGCCCGCGACCCCGCCCTCTGGGCCGACGACCCCGACGAGGCGGAGGCCGTCTCCCGGCGGCTGGGCTGGCTCGACGGCGAGGAGCGCGTCCGCGACCGGCTGGCGGAGCTCGCCGAGCTGGCGGCCGAGGTGCGCGAGGAGGGCGTCCGCGACGTGGTGCTGCTGGGGATGGGCGGGAGCGTCGAGGCCGCCCGGACGATCCGGGACGTCCTCGGCTCGCCCGGCGACCCCCGGACGCTGACGGTCCTCGACGACACGCACCCCGACGCCGTCCGCGCGGTCGAGGAGGAGATCGACCTGGAGCGCGCCCTCTTCGTGGTGGCCAGCAAGTCGGGCACGACGGTGGAGACGCTCAGCCTCTACCGCCACTTCCTGGAGGCCGCGCGGGAGCGCTTCGGGGAGGACGCCGGCGACCGCTTCGTCGCCGTCACCGACCCGGGCACCCCGCTGGCGGAGGAGGCCGAGCGCGTCGGCTTCCGCCGGGTCGTGCTGGCCCCGGAGGACGTGGGCGGGCGCTACTCGGCCCTCTTCGAGTTCGGCGTCGTGCCGCCCCTGCTGGCGGGCACGGACCCGGGCCCGCTCCTGGAGCGGGCGGCCGAGACGCGGGCCGAGTGCGACCCGGTGCTGCCGCCCGGGAGGATCCCCGGCGTGCCCCTGGGGACGGCGCTGGGGCTGGCGGCCCGGTCGGGCCGCGACAAGGCGACCGTCTTCCTGTCGCCGGGGCTGGAGGGCCTCGAGCGGTGGCTCGAGCAGCTCCTGGCGGAGAGCCTGGGGAAGGACGGCGTCGGCGTCGTGCCGGTGGCCGGCGAGCGGCCGGCCACGGCGTCGGCCTACGGCGACGACCGCCTCTTCGTCCACGTCCGCCTGGCCGGGGCGGAGGAGCGCGGGGTCGCCGACCTGCTGGAGGAGCTCCGCGGGGACGGCCACCCGGTGGTGGAGATCGAGCTGCCCGGCGAGGCCCACCTCGGCGGCGAGTTCCTCCGCTGGGAGGTCGCCGCCGCCACGGCCGGCGCCGTGCTGGGCGTGAACCCCTTCGACGAGCCGGACGTGGCCGAGGCGAAGTCCGAGACCGCCCGGCTGCTCGAGCGGTGGCGGGAGGAGGGGGCGCTGCCCGACCCGCCCGTGGTCCTCGACGAGGAGGGGATGACGGTCCACGGCGACGCCTCGTGGGTGCCCGCCGGCGCCGAGGGGCTCCTCGACCGCGTGGCCGGGGCCGCCGGGCCCGGCGACTACTTCAGCCTGCTGGCCTACCTGCCCGCCACCCCGGCCCGGGCCGAGGCCCTGGAGGCGGTGCGCCGCTCGCTCTGGGGGCGCACGGGCCGGGCCGTGACGGCGCAGTTCGGCCCCCGGTACCTCCACTCGACGGGCCAGATGCACAAGGGCGGCCCCGACACGGGGGTGCACCTGATCCTCACCACCGGGGCCGACGCCGACCTGGAGGTGCCGGGCGCCGGCCACGGCTTCGGCGTGCTGAACCGGGCCCAGGCGCTCGCCGACCACCGGATCCTCGAGCGCCGGGGCCGCCGCGTGCTCCGGATCCACCTGGCCGACCCCGACGACGGCCTCGCCCGGCTCCAGGAGCTGCTCACGGCCCGGGAGCGGGTGGCGGCGCGGACCGCCGGGTGAGGCCGCGAGACCGTGAGCGCCGCGGGCCGGCGGCCCGGAGCGGCGCCCCGGCCCGCCCCGCCGGGTAGCCCGACGCCATGGCCCTCCGGCTGATCGAGGCCGTCCTCCCGGCCGACGTCCGGGACGACTTCGACGCTCTCGCCGAAGAGCACACCGTCATCGACGTCTGGCGCGAGCGGCTCGAGGGCGACCTCGTGCGCGTCGGGCTCCTGGTGGACGCCGGCGCCGCCGAGCCCGTGATGGACGAGCTCGAGACGCGGTTCGGGGGGCTCGACAGGTTCCGGGTGGTGCTGCTCCCGGTCCAGGCCTCCCTGCCCCGCCCCGAGGCGCCGGAGGAGACCGACGCGACCGAGGGGGGCGCGCCGGCCGGGGACGACGGGGACGGGGAGCAGGCCCCGGCCCGGATCAGCCGCGAGGAGCTCCACGCCGAGCTCTCCGACGCCGCCGAGCTGACGTGGTTCTTCACCGTGATGACCGTCCTCTCGGCGGTGGTCTGCGCCTTCGGCCTGCTGATGGACGACACCGCCGTGGTCATCGGGGCCATGGTCATCGCGCCGCTCCTCGGCCCGCTGGTGTCCCTCTCCCTGGCCACGACCCTGGCCGACGCCGGCCTGGCCCGCGACGGCCTGGTCGCCGGCGCGGCGGGCCTGTGCGTCACCCTGGCCCTGGCCCTCGGCATGGGGTGGGCGGTGCCGGTGGACCCGTCGACCCCGGCCGTCGCGGCCCGGAGCAGCGTCGAGATGGGGCACGTGGGGCTGGCCCTGGCGGCGGGGGCAGCGGGGACGCTCGCCTACACCACCGGCACGGCGGCGGCCGTCATCGGGGTCATGGTCGCCGTGGCGCTGGTGCCCCCGCTGGTGGCCGGCGGCCTGCTGCTGGGCGACGGCCACGCCGCCGAGGCCGGCGGCGCGCTGCTGCTGACGCTGGTCAACCTGATCTGCGTGAACCTGGCCGGGGTGGTGAGCTTCCTCGCCCAGGGCGTGCGGCCGAACCGGTGGTGGGAGGCCGAGCGGGCGAAGAAGGCGACGGCCGTCGCCGTGGCCGTCTGGACGGCGCTTCTGGCGGCCCTCGTGGCGGTGATCCTGTGGGGGCCGGGCTGACGGAGGGGGCGTCCTGAACCCGACCGGGGGTCACGCCGGGCGGACAGCCGGCGAGCGGCCTCCCCGCGCCCCGGGCGCTACGCCCGGAAGGCCTCCTTCACCCGCTCCCAGAAGCCGCGCTCGTCGGCCGCGGGCTCCGGCGGCTCCGACTCCACCTCGGCCAGCGCCTCCAGGGCCTCGCGCTGCTCGCGCGTCAGGTCGCCGGGGGTCCAGACCCGGACGCGCACGATCTGGTCGCCCCGGCCGCTGGCCCGGAGCTTCGGCATCCCCTTCCCCCGCATCCGCACGGCCTGGCCGCTCTGGATGCCGGCCGGGATCTCCACGGTGTCGGTCCCGTCGATGGTGGGCACCTCGAGCTCGTCGCCCAGGGCGGCCTGGCTGAAGGTCACCGGCAGGTCGGTGATCAGGTCGTCGCCCCGCCGCTCGAAGCGCGGGTCGGGCTCGACGTTCACCTCCACGAGGACGTGCCCCCGCGGGCCGCCGTCCTGCCCCGTGTTGCCCCGGTTGCTCAGCTTCAGGTAGTCGTCCGAGGAGACGCCGGGCGGGATCTCGACGGTGAGGGTCTTCCGCTGGCGGACCCTCCCCTCGCCGCGGCACGCGTCGCACCGGTTCCGGATCCGCTCGCCCTGGCCGCCGCAGTCGGGGCAGGGACGCACGCTGACCATCTGGCCGAGCATGGACCGCTGCACCCGGCGCACCTCGCCGGCCCCGTCGCAGGTGGAGCACCGCTCGGGGGAGGTGCCGGGCTCGGCGCCCGAGCCTTCGCAGCGCTCGCACTCCTCCAGGACGCTGAGCTCCACCTCCCGCTCGGTCCCGCGGGCCGCCTCCTCGAGCGAGACGTCGAGG
>CAYZLN010000010.1:11364-13756 GCA_964479295.1 uncultured Gemmatimonadota bacterium | reverse complement strand
TCGCCGGCGTCGCGGGAGACGCCCAGCGTCTCGTAGTAGTCCTGGGCCATGCGTGGTACGGCGCTCCGGCTGGATGAGAGGGTCTCTCGGGTGCTGCGGCCGCGGGCCCGGCCGGGGTCCTTCCGGGGGTCGGCCCGGCCGCGCGCGGCGGCGGCTCCGCCGTCCGGGCCCGGCCCCGTGGGCCGACCCCACCCGTCGTCGATACGCCCCCCGCCCCGCAGACGTTCCGGGGCCGGGCCTCAGGGTCGGGCCGCCACGAACCGCCCTCCGGGCAGCCCGCGGACCCATCCCTCCAGCTCCAGCCGCCCGAGGACCGCCGCCGCGGCCCCGGCGTCGAGGCCCGCCTCGTCCGCCAGGTCGTCGGCGTGCCGCGGCCCCGCCGCCAGGGCGCGGCACACCGCCTCGGCCCGCCCGGCGTCGGGCCCGAACATCGCGGCGAGCCGGTCGCGGCCCGGCATCCGGGGGCCGTCCCGCCCCGCGCCCGATCCGTCCCCGCGGCCCCCTCCCCCGCCGGTGGCTTCCGCCCCGAGGGCCGCGAGCACGTCGCCGGCGCAGGTGGCCGGCGTGGCGCCGTCCCGGAGCATCCCGTGGACGCCCTCGCTGGCCGGCGGCCCCACCGGGCCCGGGACGGCGAAGGCCTCCCGCCCGATCTCCAGCGCGTGCTCGACGGTGATGAGCGCCCCGCTCCGGCGCCCGGCCTGGACGACGAGCACGGCGTCGGCCAGGGCGGCGATGATCCGGTTGCGTCGCGGGAAGAAGGCCGGCTCGGGGCGCACCTCGGGCGGGAACTCGGAGACCAGCAGGCCGTCGGAGCGCATGTCGCGGTAGAGGTCGCGGTTGGAGGCGGGGTACTCGTGCCGCAGGCCGCTCCCCAGCACGCCCACCGTGCGCCCGTCGGCGTCCAGCGCGGCCCGGTGGGACACCCCGTCCACGCCGGCCGCCATCCCGCTCACCACCGTCCACCCCGCCCGGGCGAGGCCGCCGGCCAGGTCCCGGGCCATGCGCCGCCCGTAGCCCGTCGCCTTCCGGGTGCCCACCACCGCCACGGCCCTGCCGTCGGGGAGCGGGCCGTCGCCGTCCAGGTAGAGCACCGGCGGAGGCCGGTGGAGGTGGCCGAGGCCGCCGGGATAGCCCTCGCCCCCGTAGGCGACGATCCGGAACCCCTCGCCCGCGAGGGCGTCGAGGCGGTCGCCGTCGGCGGGC
Organism: uncultured Gemmatimonadota bacterium; assembly: GCA_964479295.1. Taxonomy (GTDB): domain Bacteria; phylum Gemmatimonadota; class Gemmatimonadetes; order Palauibacterales; family Palauibacteraceae; genus CAYVFM01. The sequence continues at coordinate 12,553 of CAYZLN010000010.1, read as the reverse complement.
CGCGCGTCGGCCACCGCCGCGAGGTCGGCCGGCAGCGCCCCCGAACGGGCCGCCGCCGGCCCCTCCTCCAGGGCCGCCCGGGCCGACCCGAAGCGGTCGACCAGCCGCCGGAACCGGACGGCGCCGACGCCGTCGGACTCCGCCAGGCCCAGGGCCGCCCGGAGCTCCTCCCGGCGGGCTAGGGCGTCCACTCCTCGATCTCCGTGAAGACGTCGTCGCCCCCGGCGGCCTCCTCCTCCGCCTCCTCCTCGTCCCGGGCCTCCCGGACGCGCCGCCAGAGCGAGCCCACGAGCCCGTCGACGCCCTCGCCGGTGACGGCCGACACGGTGAAGACCCCCCAGGCGTCGGGGGCCTCCAGGTCGACGTCCCGCTCCCCCCCGGGGAGCAGGTCGGCCTTGCTGAGCACCACGCAGTGCGGGACGTCGGCCAGGTCGGCGTCGTGCTCCCGGAGCTCCCGGCGCAGCAGGTCGTAGGTGGCCTGGGGGTCGTCGGCGTCCACCGGCACCAGGAGCGCGAGGGTGCGGGTCCGCTCGACGTGGCGCAGGAACCGGGTGCCCAGCCCCCGGCCCTCGTGGGCGCCCTCCACCAGGCCGGGGATGTCCGCCATCACGAACGTCCGCCCCCGCTCGAGCTCGACGACGCCCAGCCGCGGGGCCCGGGTCGTGAAGGGGTAGGCCCCCACCTCGGGCCGGGCCGCCGAGACGGCCGACAGGAGGGTGGACTTCCCGGCGTTGGGCTCCCCGACGAGCCCCACGTCGGCGATGAGCTTGAGCTCCAGCTCGACCCGGCGCTCCTCGCCCTCCTCCCCGGGCTCCCGCTCCCGGGGCGCCTGGTGGGTCGGCGTGGCGAAGGCGGCGTTGCCCCGGCCGCCCCGGCCGCCCTCGGCCACCACGAGCTCGTCGCCCTCCTCCATCAGCTCGCCCAGCCGATCGCCCGACGCCGCGTCCCGGACCACCGTGCCCGGCGGGACGGGGAGGCGACGGTCCTCGCCGTCGGCGCCGCGCTTGTCCTTGCCGCCCCCGTGGCCGCCGTCCCCGGCCCGGTACTGGTCGCGGTAGCGGAAGTCGAGGAGCGTGGAGAGGTTGGGGTCGGCGACCAGGACCACGTCGCCGCCGTGGCCGCCGTCGCCGCCGTCGGGGCCGCCCCGGGGGACGCCCGGCTCGCGGCGGAAGGAGCTCGCGCCGTCGCC
>CAYZLN010000010.1:8467-11264 GCA_964479295.1 uncultured Gemmatimonadota bacterium | reverse complement strand
CCGGCGCTGCGTCAGGGGCCCTTCGTCCGTCACGGCCCGGGCGAGGCCGGGGCCCGCCGGCCCGTCATCCGGGGGACGATCTCCCCGACCGCCTCGTCGCGCGTGTTCCGGATCGGCGGCCGTCGCAGGTCCCCGAGCCCGTCGAGCCCCCCGGACGCGGGGAGGCCGACGTCCGCGAGGGCGGCCAGCGCCGCCGGCGTCCCGGCCCGTCGGGCGCCGTCGACCACCTTCAGCGCCAGCCCCCAGCCCTCCTCCGGCCCGGCCACGCAGTACACGCCCTCCGCCCCCTCCTTCGCCAGCACGGCCCCGCCGGCCGCCTCCATGATCCGCGTCACGGGCCGCCCGGCGCCCGACACAAGCTCGGGGTGGCCCGTCATCGCGCCGACAACAGCCGACGCCCCCGGCCGCTCGCCCGACGCCGCGGCCCGGCCCAGCCGGGCGTAGGCGCGGGCCATCTGCCGGAGGGTCAGGCAGGGCGTGGGCACCCCGCACCCGTCGGTGCCCCAGGCCAGCCCGTCCGGGTCCACGTCGAGCCAGTCGGCGAGGCCGGAGCGGATGCGGCGCTGGACGGGATGGTCCGGCTCCCGGTACCCCTCCGTGGGCCAGCCGTGGTGGACGGCCAGGGCCATCATGCCGGCGTGCTTCCCCGAGCAGTTGTTGTGGAGCCGCCCGAACTCCCCGCCCCGCCGGAGCACCTCCCGGGCCGACTCGCCGTCGAAGGGCCGGTGGGGGCCGCACTCGAGCGCGGCCTCGTCGCGGCCGATCCGCGAGAGCAGCCGCTCCACGGCCTCCAGGTGCGGCGGCGCCCCGACGTGCGAGGCGCAGCAGACGGCCAGCTCGCGCCCGTCCATGCCGAGCGCCCCGACGGCGCCGTCCGCGGCCAGCGGCAGCGCCTGGAACGGCTTGAGCGACGACCGCCAGTAGGTGGCCAGGTCGGGGTCGCCGAAGCGCACCTCCTCCCCGGGCTCCAGCCCCACCACGACCCCGTGGACCCGGTGCCGCGACTCGAGCTCGCCGCCCCGCACCACGTCCACCGCGCCCCCGGCCGTCACGTCCGCCCCCCTCCGCCGCCGGGGCCCGGGTCGTCGTCCGCCCCCGTCGGCTGCGGGGCCGGGCCGTCCGTCGGGCCGAGGCGCTCGAGGCGGCCGGCGGTGGCGCTTCCGTCGCTCACGTCGCGGCGGAGCCGCTCGAGGTCCGCCGGCTCGTCCACGTCGTACCAGGCGCTCACCGTCCGGACCTCCACCCCGGCCTCGTCGGCGCGGGCGAGGGTGGTCTCCGCCACCTCCGGGGTCGACCACGGGACGTCCTCGAAGAGCCGGGCCGCCCGCGGCCAGGCCCGTCGCCGCACGCCCACCGCCCAGTAGCCGCCGTCGGCCGTGGGGCCCAGGACCGCGTCGGCCGTCCCCAGGGCCGCGAGGGCCTCCTCCAGGTGGCCCGGCGGAAGGGTCGGGTGGTCGCTTCCGACCACGAGGGCCCGGCCGACGCCGTCCCGGAACGCCGCCTCGAACGCGGCCCGAAGCCGGGCCCCGAGCCCCCCCTCCGGCTGCCACCGGAGGTCCACGCCCGGGTGCCGGCGCGAGAGCTCCTCCCCCGCCCCCGGCCGGCGGGGTACCCACAGCTCGGGGTCGGCCCCGGCGGCCCGGCAGCGGGCGAGCACGTCCTCGAGGAAGGCGTCGTAGAGCTCGGCGGCCCCCTCGTCGCCCAGCGCCGGCGCCAGGCGCGTCTTGACGCGCCCGGCCCGCGGCAGCTTGCCGAAGACCATGACGCGCCGGGCGTCCCGGGACGCGGCGCCGGTCACGGGCGCGCCGACCCCGGCCCGCGGAGGGACGCCGGCGTCCCGGGACGCCGCACGGGGGGGCGCCTCACAGGGGGGCGTCCTCCCCGTCCCCCAGGAGGGCGCGTCGGGCCAGGCCCAGGGGCGGCGCCCCCAGGCCCAGCAGCCGGTCGTGGAACTCCCGCCAGGCGGCCCGGCCGCCGCGGTCCCCGCACCACTCGTCGCGCATCCGCGTGATCACGCTCTTGCCGAGGGTATACCCCAGGTACTGGGGGTCGAAGACGGCCCGGGCGGCCTGCTGCCGCGCGCCGGAGGGGTCCAGGTGGGCCCTCTCGCGGAACAGGCGCTCCGCCTCCTCGAACGAGAGCGCGCCGCCGTGGAGGCCCACCGCGACGACGAACCGGACGTTCCGGAGCAGCGCGCTCAGCCGCATCGCGACCTCGCTGGCGGGCTCGTCGCCGGCCACGCCGGCCTCCCAGCAGAGCTCCTCGGCGTAGTGGGCCCAGCCCTCGGTGAACGCGTAGCCCGGGAAGTGCCGGGCCAGCGGCGACGGCGACCGGTGGGCGTGGAGGAAGTGGAGGTAGTGGCCCGGCCACGCCTCGTGGGCGGCCACGTACAGGAGCTCCGGACGGGAGAAGGACCGCCCCGCGCCGTCCCCGGTCGGGTCGATGTAGAAGAGGGCCGGAAGCTCGTCGTCCGCGGGCCCCGGGATGTCGATCATGGCCGGGTTCCAGCGCAGGAACGGCGGCGACGGCTCCACCGACGTCTCGCCCCCGGCGGGCAGGGTGGCGAGGTCGGCCTCCTCGACGCGGCGGCGAAGGCGCGGGACCTGCCGGCGCGCCTCCTCCAGGAGCGAGCCCTCGGGCCGGTCCTCCCGGACCCGGCGCACCGTCTCCTCCACGGCCCCGTCGGGGTCGACCCTGCGGCAGGCCCGCTCGAGGCCCTCGGTGTTCCGTTCGAGGGACGCCCGGGCCATCTCGTCGAGGCGGGGGAGCCCGACGTCGAGCCGCTCGGTCGCCCACA
>CAYZLN010000010.1:0-8367 GCA_964479295.1 uncultured Gemmatimonadota bacterium | reverse complement strand
CCCGGCATCGGGGACGTGAGGTTGTCGCGGATCCGGGACGCCGCCTCGGGGACCCGCTCGGCGTGGCGCGCGAGGGCCTTCATCCGCTCCTCGGCGGGGGCGTACGGACGGGTCACGTAGACCCTCGGGCTGAGGGTCTCCAGGTAGAAGAGGGGGTTCCTCTCGGGCCACCGGGCCCGCTCGAGCCAGAAGAGGTCCCGGTCGACGAGGGCGAGGAGGTGGTCGCGCTCGCGGCGGCGGCGGTCGTCGAGCCCCCCGGGGTCGGCCTCCTCCGCCCGCTCCCCGACCCCCCGCAGCCGGCGCCGCTCCGAGCGGAGGCCGGAACGGCTCCAGTCGGCGATGCGGCCGTCGTGCTCGTGGTAGCCGGACTCCACGGCCAGGTGCGGCCGCGCCCGGAAGGTCGTCCGCACGTACTCCTCGACCAGATCGTCCCACCGGCGCCGGCTCGCCTCGGGGGTCACCGGCCGCGGGCTACCGCGAGGGGCGGGCGTCCGGCGCGCGCCCCGGAGAGCCCACGCCCCGCCGGCGCCGGGCCCCGCCCGGAGCGCGACGCCGAGACCTCACCCGGGCTCCGACCGGTCGCCTAGAGCCCGTCGGACGAGCTGCGGTCCCGCTCGTCCCCGGCATCCCCGTCCCCCTGTCCCTGCTCTCCGGCGGACAGAGCGAAGAGCTCGTCCGTGGTGTTCGCCCGTCGCAGGAGCGCGAGCGCCTTCTCCATCTGGGTGTCGAGGGCCAGTCGCCTGCGCAGCTCGGCCTCCTCGCCGAACGCCGCGTTCGCCACCTGCCGGGCCAGCAGCCAGTCCACGTACCCCGCGGCGTCGCCGTACAGCTCCGCGTCCACCTCGTCCTCGAGCTGGTCGGAGAGGAAGTCCCGGAAGGCGGAGCGCATCCGGTCGGTCACGTCGAACCCCTGGTCCAGGTCAGGGTGCTCCTCCACCCATTCGACGGCGAAGCGGAAGGCCGACTGCGAGAGGGAGACGCCCTCCGAGGAGAGGCTGGACCGGAGGAGCTGCTCCCGGCTGCTGAGCGTGTCGGGCATGACGATGCGGTCGGGCGTGATGCCCCCGCCGCCGTAGACCGTCCGGCCCGACTTCGTCCGGTACGTCTCCCGGCCGGCGGTGTCGACGCTGACGGGCACCGGGTCGCCGCCCATCGCCACCGCCTGCTCGGCGATCTGGCTCTCCCGGTCGTGGGGCTTCTGGATGGACCGCCCGCTGGGCGTGTACCAGCGCCCCGTCGTGAGCTTGAGGTAGTTGCCCTCGGGAAGGTTGAAGAGGGACTGCACCGACCCCTTCCCGAAGCTGGTCGCGCCCACGATCAGCGCCCGGTCCTGGTCCTGCAGGGCCCCGGCGACGATCTCCGAGGCGCTGGCGCTGTAGCGGTCGACCATGACCACCACCGGCAGGCCCGAGTAGACCTCCGGGCCCGGGGCCGTGTAGGTCTCGTTCTCGCTCTCGACCCGCGAGCGGGTGCTCACGACCTCCGTGCCCTCGTCGAGGAAGAGGTCGGCCACGGCTACGCCCTCGTCGAGCAGCCCGCCCGGGTTGCCCCGGAGGTCGAAGACCAGCGACCGGGCCCCCTGGTCGCGGAGCCCGTCGATGGCCGACTTGAGCTCCTGGCGGGCGTTGCGGCTGAAGGGGTCGAGCTTCACGTAGCCGACGTCCCGGTCGACCATGAAGGACGTGACCGCGACGACGTGGATGTCGTCCCGTGTGATGGTGAACTGGAGGGGCTTGTCGCTGCCCACCCGGGCCACCGTGATGGTGACGTCGCTGCCCTTCTCCCCCCGCAGGTCGTTCACCGCCTCCGTCGTAGACCAGCCTTCCGCCGACTCGCCCTCCACCTGGAGGATGCGGTCGCCCGTCTCCAGGCCCACCTCCTCGGCGGGCGTCCCGGGGAGGACGCTCACCACGGTGATCCAGCCGTCCTGCGAGGCGATCCGGATGCCGAGGCCGCCGTAGTTCCCCGTGGTGTTCAGCTTGAGCTGCTCCACCTCTTCGGGGTCGAGGAAGGTGGAGTACGGGTCGCCCAGCTCGTGGAGCATCCCGTCGATGGCCATCTGGTAGAGCTCGCCGGGCTCCACCTCCTCCACGTACCGGTCGGCCACGATCTGGTGGACCTGCTCGAGGAGCTGGGCCTTGAAGAAGGGCCCGTCGTCCCCGGTCGAGCTCTGCTGGAGGAGCCACCCGCCGGTGGTGAGCGCGACGAGGGCCACCGCCAGCGCCGGGATCCACGATCGCCTGAGCTTCATGCGTCCTCCAGGTGCGGGTGCGTCCGCTCGGCACGGCCGCCGGGCCCCGCCCGGGGGCCCGGCGTACTCTGTTCAGGTAACCCGATCCGACGGCAAATGTTTCTCCCGGCCCTCACCCGTCGTCCGCCGGCGGGAAGACCCCCGGCCACCGGGCGGCGAGCTCGTCCGCCACGCTCGCCTCGACCTCGGCCTCGGGGCCGTCGGCCTCCACCGTCACGATCCGGTCGTCCGGGGCCGCCAGCCGGGCGTACGCCTCGGCCACCCGGCGGTGGAACGCGTCCCCGGCCTCCTCCACCCGGTCGCCGGCCGCGTCGCCCCGTCTGCGGCGGGCCTCCTCCGGCGCCACCTCGAGCAGGAACGTCACGTCGGCCTCGAGCCCTCCGGTGGCGAAGCGGTTCAGGTCGCGGACGCGGTCCAGGCCCAGCCCCCTCGCCACGCCCTGGTAGGCGAAGGTGGAGAGCTCGTACCGGTCGGCGATCACGACCTCGCCCCGCGAGAGCGCCGGCTCGACGACCTCCCGGACGAGCTCGGCCCGGGCCGCCAGCATGAGCAGGAGCTCGGTCTCGTCGGAGATCGCGATCCCCCGGTCGAGGACCACGCTCCGGATGCGCTCCCCCGCGTCGGTGCCGCCGGGCTCCCGGGCCAGCTCGTGCGCGACGCCGTGGCGGTCGAGGCGCCGGGACAGCCGCGACGCCTGGGTGCTCTTCCCGGCGCCCTCGACGCCCTCGAAGACCACGAAGACGCCGCGCTCGCGGCTCATCGGGGCCGTCCCGGCCCGCCGGCCGCCGGACGCGCGCCGGGCGCCGGCCGAACGGGGCGGCCCCGGGGGCGGTCACTGGTACTCGCCGTAGTACTCCACGCCCAGATGGGTGATCTCCTCCTCGCCCATCATCCAGCGAAGCGTGTTCTTCAGCTTCCAGTGCTGGATGAAGAGGTCGTGCTCCGGGTAGAGGTCCTCGGCCACCTGGGGGCTCTTGAAGTAGAACGACAGCCACTCCTGGATGCCCTGCATGTCCGCCCGGGTGGCCAGGTCCAGGAAGAGGGCCAGGTCGAGCACGATGGGCGCGGCCAGGATGGAGTCCTTGCAGAGGAAGTCGATCTTGATCTGCATCGGGTAGCCCATCCACCCGAAGATGTCGATGTTGTCCCAGCCCTCCTTGTCGTCGCCCCGGGGCGGGTAGTAGTTGATCCGTACCTTGTGGTAGTAGTCCTCGTAGAGGTCCGGGTACAGGTCGGGCTGGAGGATGTAGTCCAGCACCCCCAGCTTCGACTCCTCCTTGGTCTTGAAGCTGTCGGGGTCGTCCAGCACCAGCCCGTCGCGGTTCCCCAGGATGTTGGTGGAGAACCACCCCTCCACCCCCAGCATCCGGGCCTTGAGGCCCGGCGCCAGGATGGTCTTCATCAGGGTCTGGCCGGTCTTGAAGTCCTTGCCGGCGATCGGGACGTCGCGGCGGCGGGCCAGCTCGGTGAGGGCCGGCGCGTCGACGGTCAGGTTCGGCGCCCCGTTGGCGAAGGGCACGTCCTCCATGAGCGCCGCGTAGGCGTAGATCATCGACGGGGTGATGGCCTCGTCGCTCCGCCGGAGGCCCTCCTCGAAGGCCTCCAGGTCCAGGTGGACCTCGTCGGGGGGCATGTGCACCTCGGTGGAGGCGCACCAGATCATCACCAGCCGGTCGCAGCCCTTCTCCTCCCGGAAGCGGCGGATGTCCTCCCGGAGCGCCTCGGCCTCCTCCATCTTCGAGTCCGCGCGCTTCACGTTGTCGCCGTCGAGCTTCTTCACGTAGCGCTTGTCGAAGACCGCCGGCATCGGCTCGACGGACGCCAGGAAGTCGCCGACGTCCTCCAGGTCCTCGTTGTCCAGGACCCCGGCGTTCCGGGCCGACTCGCGGCCGTCGTCGGGGATCGGGTCCCAGGCGCCGAAGACCAGGTCGTCGAGCCCGGCCAGGGGGACGAAGTCCCGGATCAGCGGCGTGCGGTCCTCGGTGCGCTTGCCCAGGCGGATGGTGTTCATCTGGGTCAGCGACCCTATGGGCCGCGACTGGCCGCGCCGGACCGACTCCACGCCGGCGATGAAGGTGGTGGACACCGCCCCGAGCCCCGGCAGCAGGACGCCGAGCCGCCCCTCGGAGGGGGCGATCTCGAGGGGCTCGTCCGCTCTCTCGCGTGTATCGTTCGTCTCCATCCCTTCTTCCCGTCTTTCCGTCCGGTTCCGCGTCCCGCCGACCCGCCGCTGCGACGCCGGCCCGTCGCCGGCGTCCCGGGGCTCAGCCCGGGGCCTCGGCGTCGGCGCCCCCTTCGCCGCGGGTGTATCTCCACACCCAGACGATGCGCTGGAGGGAGGTGAAGTTCGTGAGGACGGCCAGCCCGATGATGACGCCCTTGAGCACCACGCCCTGGCTCATCTCCCCGAAGAGGAGGGCGGCCGTCCCGATGAGGATGACCCGCTCGGCCCGCTGCATCAAACCCACCGCGCAGGGGATGTCGAGCCCCTCGGCCCGCGCCCTCGTGTAGCTGATCATGAGCGAGCCGGCCATCGCGAGCATGACCGCGTAGATCATGCCCACGTCCCCCAGCTCCAGCCGGTAGTCGTTGTAGAGGGAGAGGAGGCCCAGGTAGACGATGATCTCCGAGAGCCGGTCCAGCGTCGAATCGTAGAAGGCGCCGAACGGCGACGCCAGGCCGGTCCGCCGCGCCACCGTCCCGTCGAGGATGTCGAAGATCCCGCCCGCCAGGATCAGGGCGCCCGCCGTCCGGACGTGGTGCTGATGGAAGAAGAAGCCGGAGGCGCAGGTCACCACGAAGCCCGCGGTGCTCAGGAGGTTGGGGTGGATCCTCCGCCGGACGAGGGCGGAGACGGCGGGCTCCACCAGGGCCCGGAGCCCGCGCTCCCCCAGCTCTCGGAGCCTCTTCATGGAAGCGCCGTCAGGAGGGCATCACGATCTGGCTCTCTTCGCCCTTCTTCATCCCCTCGCTGATGGCCTTCTGGACCTTCTGCATGAGCTTGTCGAAGTTCGACTGGGCCGCCACGAGGGACTGGTACCGCGGGCTGCCCTGGATCTTCCCCCGGACCTCCTCCAGCTCCTCCTGGACGTCCTCGGGCGGGTCCTCGCCGCGCTCGAGGTGGGACACGGCCTTCTCCTGCAGCTCCTTGGCCCGGTTGAGGAGCTCGGTGGCGTCCCGGTCGTCGGCGACGTCCTCGTTCGCCGCCTGGAGGTACTCGTACTCGGCCGTCTGGCCGAGCATCCGGCCCAGCTCCCGGGCCTTGTCCATGATCCGGTCGCGCTTCTCCGGGTCCTTCTTCGGCTTCTGGGATCGGTCCACCATGGGTCTCGCGCCTCGGGGGTCGATGGGATTCTCTGCGCTCGCGACGGATCCGCGTCAGTATATCGGGCACGCAGGAATCGCGCGAACCCGCGGGCTCGCGGCGGCCGCCCGGCGCCCCTCCCCGGGCGCGTCCCGCCTCAGGACACCGCCCGGGCGACCTGCTCGGGCAGCCGCTCGACCCGGAGCTGCTGGATCCGCGCGGGCTCGCCGAAGAGGAACCCCTGGCCCATGTCGCATCCGAAGTCCGCGACGGTCCGGAGCTGGCTCGCGGTCTCGATGCCCTCGGCGATCACGCTCACGTCGAGCGTCCGTCCCAGCGTGACCACGGTGCGGGCGATGGCGGCGGACGCCGTGTCGGACTCCACCTTCCGGACGAACGACCGGTCCAGCTTGAGGGCGTCCGCCCGGAGGTCGCGCAGGTAGCTGAGCGCCGAGTAGCCCGTGCCGAAGTCGTCGATGGCCAGACGGACCCCGAGCGCGTCCAGCTCCGCGACCCGCTCCACCTCCCGGGCGGCGACGCTCTCGGTGATCTCGAGCTGCACGTCCCCATCGTGGCCGTGGGCCTCCTCGAGCACCGCGCCGATCCGCGACGTGAAGTCCGGCTCCTCCAGGTGCCGCGCCGAGAGGTTGACGCTCAACAGCAGGGGCGCGTGCTCCGGGTTGCGGCGCTGCCACGCGGCCACCTCGACGCAGGCCCGGCGCAGGACCCAGCGGTCCAGCCGGACGACGAGGCCCGATCGCTCGGCCATGGGGATGAAGCTCCCGGGCGACAGGCGGCCCCGCTCCGGGTGGTCCCACCGCACCAGCGCCTCCAGCCCCAGGAGACGCCCCGTCCGCAGGCAGACCAGGGGCTGGTACTCGACGAACAGCTCGTCCTCCTCGAGCGCCCGGCGGAGCTCGTTCTCGAGCTGCAGCCAGTCGTACCCGCCGCCCTGGTCCTCGTCGTACATCCGGCTCCGTCCGCCGCCCGCCGCCTTCGCCCGGTACATGGCCTGGTCGGCCCGCTGCAGAAGCTCCCGGGGGGGCACCTCCCCGGCGTCCGACCCGGCGATCCCCACGCTGGCCGAGACCCGGACGGTCTGACCGTCCAGCGACACCGGCTCCTCGAGCACCCGCTCGATCCGCCGGGCCACGCTCAGCGCCCCCTCGGGCTCGTCGAGGTCCTCGAGGAGAAGGGCGAACTCGTCGCCCCCGAAGCGCGCCAGGGTGTCCCCGTCCCGGGCCACCCCGCGCATCCGGTCCGCCACCACGCGGAGGAGACGATCGCCGGCGGCGTGGCCCGCGCTGTCGTTGACCATCTTGAAGCGGTCGATATCGAGGAACAGCACGGCCAGGTGGCCGTCGGTCCGCTCCGCCCGCTCGGCGGCGTGCTCCAGGCGGTCGGTGAAGAGGGCCCGGTTGGGCAGCTCCGTCAGGTAGTCGTGGAGCGCCCGGTGCTGGAGGCGCTCCTCGAACTCCTTCCGGTGGGTGATGTCCTCGACGATCACGTAGACGCCCTGCGTGGCGTCGTCCACCACGATGGGCACCGTGCTCACTTCCACGTGGATCTGCCGGCCCTCCCCGTCGGCGAGCACCGACTCGAAGCTGGACGCCCTGCCGTCCAGGGCCCCCTCGATCCGGTCGCGGTACTCGGCCCGGACGGCCTCCGGCACCACCCGGTCGAAGGGGACGCCGTCGAGGTCCTCCCGGGAGGTGCCCGTCAACCCCCGGAAGGCCCGGTTGGCCCGCACCACCGTGGCGTCGGGGTCCAGCGCCGCCACCCCGGCCGAGTTCTGCTCGAAGAGGGACTCGTAGCGCTGCTGCGCGGCCCTGCGCTTCCGCACCTGGAGCTTCAGCATCAGCCCCCATGCGAAGAACCCCAGCATAAGCACCCCGCCGACGCCCCAGGCGAGCTTCCGATAGAAGTCCGCGGTGAGGCCGGCGGTGTCGATCCCGTCGGGCCCGACGGGGTAGATCTGGTACTCCCCGTCGGCCGGCGTGCTCTCGTCGTACTGCCCCACCACCCCCTCGACGACCAGCCGGTCCCCCTCCGCGAAGCGGCTCAGGTCGAACGGGCCCAGCCGCTCGAACGGGAGGAAGACCGTGACGGTCGCGTCCGGGTCGGCGAAGCCGCGGAGCACGAGCATCCGCCCCCCGGCGTTGCGGGTGGACCGGACGAGCTCGCCCTCCACCTCCACGAGCGTCCCCTCGCGGCGCTCCAGCCGCCGGGAGTCGATCTCGAGCTCCCGCGGCTCGGGCACGCGCCCGTCCCCCTGCACCACCCTGTACTCGGGTTCCTGGAGCTGGAGACGGCCCCGGTAGGCGCCCAGGACGCCGCGGGCGACCACGCTGTCGCCGGCCGCCACGGGCTCGGCCACCTCCCAGTCGAAGAGGAAGATCCCCCGCCCCCCCTGCTGGACCGGCACGTCGAGACGCTCCGGGTGGAGGACACCGGTCCCGACGACGGCGCGGCCCGCGACCGTGACCGTGTCCCCCTCCCGGTCGGACACGCCGTCGCCGTCCTCGTCCGCCCGGAGGAGCTCGAGGGGGACGGCGTCGTCCGGGTCGAGAGGCCTCTCCTGCCCGTGCAGGGCCGACACCGCCAGCGCGACGGCGACCAGGGCCCCGACGGCCGCGCCCGGACGCCGGATCCCGGCGGAGGGGGGACGGCCGACAGCCACCTCGCGCACGGCCGTCAGCCGAACAAGAGGTCCGCCAGCCCCTTCACGATCAGGCCCGCCAGCACCCCGGCGAGGATCGGGACCCCGGTGCGGAGCGCCTCCAGGGGGAGGGCCAGCCAGGAGATGGGGAGG
>CAYZLN010000009.1:12389-20420 GCA_964479295.1 uncultured Gemmatimonadota bacterium | reverse complement strand
CCCGGGCGGCCCGCGTCGCCGCCGCCCCCCTGGCGCGGCCCGGCGCCGAGGGGGGGCGGCCGTGAGGCGGCGACGGCGCCGGGCCCCGGGGCGACGCGCCCGGACGCTCCGTGCGGGCCGTAGCCGCCGCACGCGTCTCCCCGCCGGGCTCGCGCTCGTGCTCGCCGTGGCGGCGGCCTGCGGCGGGGGCGACGCCGCGACCACGGGCCGCCCCGACGACGTGCCCGGCCGGCGCCTCCTCTCTGCCCGGTGGGACACGGTCTTCCGGGTGGGCGGGGGCGCCGACGACACCGTCTTCGTGGCGGCGACCCGGATCGGCGCGGACGCGGAGGGGGTCTCCGTGGCGGACGGCTACGAGGGCCGGATCGTCCGCCTCGACCGCCGGGGGCGGGTGCGCTGGACGTTCGGCCGCCGGGGGTCCGGGCCGGACGAGTTCGAGGCGCCCCGCGACGTCGCGGTCGACGCCCGGGGCCGGACCTGGGTGCTGGACGTCGCGAACGCCCGGATCACCGTCCTCGACGCCGCCGGGCGGCCGGCGTTCCGGGTGCCCCTCGACGGCCTGGAGCGTCGGGTCGACGGCCTGGCCCCCCTTCCGGGGGACCGGGCGGCGCTGTTCGCCCTCGACCCGGAGGCGCCCTTCGTGGTCGTGGGGCGCGACGGAGACCCCGAGGGCCGTCGGCCCTTCCCCTGGCCGGGGCTCGACCGCCTGAGCGCCCTGGCCACCCAGATGAAGCTCGCCTCGGGCGGCGCGGACGGCGGGTGGGCGGCGGCCTTCGCCCTCGGCGACGGGTTCCAGCTCTTCGCCCCCGACGGCACGCCCCGGGCCCGCGGGTGGTTCCCGGAGGCGGTGCCCTTCCCGCGGGTCGAGGTGCGCACGTCGGGCCCGGGGGTCGGGCGGAGGCAGAGGACGACCCGGGTGGAGCGGCCCCGGAACGCGGCGGTGGGGGTGACCATGTCGGAGGAGCGCCTCTACGTCCTCTTCGGCGGCACCGGGCCGGGCGCGAACCGGTGGGTGGACAGCTACTCGGCGGAGGACGGCGGCTACGCGGGCAGCTACCTGCTGCCCCGTCCGGTGAGGGCCATCGCCCACGGGGACGGCGTGTTCTACGTGGCCTACGACGGCCCCTACCCGGCGGTCGCCGCGTGGCGGCCGGGGACGGCGTCGGCGCCGTGAGGGCCGACCCGGACCCCGCGCTTCCGGACCGGTCTCCCGCCGTGCGGCCGTCCGGCGGGGCCGCCTGCCCCCGGGCGCGGCCCGGGGTCAGCCCCCCGGCCGCCCCAGCACGAGTCCGGCGTTGATGCCGCCGAAGCCGAAGGACGTGCTGAGGACGTGGTCGACCTCGGCGTCGCGGCCGCCGCCGTCCACGAGGTCCAGGTCCTCGACCTCCTCGTCGGGCGCCTCCAGGTTCACCGTGGGCGGCAGCCAGCCCCGGGCGATCGCGAGGCAGCAGATGGCGGCCTCGATGGCCCCGGAGGCCCCGAGGGCGTGGCCGTAGTAGCCCTTGGTGGCCGAGATCGGGACCCGGGCGGCGCGGTCGCCGAGGGCCGCCCGGAGGGCCTTCGCCTCGGTGGGGTCGTTCAGGGGCGTCGCCGAGCCGTGGGCGTTGACGTGGTCCACGGCGTCGGGCGGGAGGCCGGCGTCCTCGAGGGCCAGCCGCACGGCGCGGGCGGCCTGCTCGCCGTCGGGTCGGGGCCGGGTCATGTGGTGGGCGTCGTTGGTCGTCCCGAAGCCCGTCAGCTCGGCGTAGATCGGGGCGTCCCGCCGACGCGCCCGCTCGAGCTCCTCCAGCAGGAGCACGCACGCCCCCTCCCCCATCACGAAGCCGTCCCGGTCGCGGTCGAAGGGACGGCTGGCCCGTCGGGGCTCGTCGTTCCGCGTCGACATGGCGCGGATGATGGCGAAGGAGCCGAAGCTCAGGGGGGCCAGGGGCGCCTCCGCCCCGCCGGCCAGGGCCACGTCGGCCTCGCCGTCGCGGACCAGCCGGAAGCCCCGGCCCACGCCGATGGCGCCGGAGGCGCAGCTCATGGCGTTCGTGGAGTTGGGCCCCGTGAACCCGAACCGTATGGCCACGTTGCAGCTCGCGGCCCCGCCGAAGACCGCCAGGGCCAGGAGCGGGTCGACGCCCCTGACACCCTCCTCCATGTAGGCGGAGTGCTGCTGCTCGGCGTAGCCGACGCCGCCCAGGGCGGTGCCCATCTGGACGGCCACCCGGTCCGGATCGACCCCCTCGGGGTCGAGCCCCCCGTCCTCGAGGGCGAGCCGCGCGGCCTCCAGGCTCAGCGCCCCGAAGCGGTCGACGCGGCGGGCCTGCTTCCCCCCCAGGCGCTCCTCGCGGTCGAAGCCGTCCACCTCGGCGGCGATCCGGGAACGGAAGTCCGAGGGGTCGAAGCGGGTGACCGGCCCGACCCCGGACTCGGCGCGCCGGAGCCCGCCCCACAGCCCCTCGACGCCCTCCCCGACGGGCGTGACGGGGCCGAGCCCCGTCACCGCCACCCGGCGGCCCGTCCCGTCGCTCACGCCCCGGGCCCCCCGGCCTCGGCCCGGTGGCGCGACTCGGCCTCGGCCCGGACCCCGGCCAGGGTCCGGTCGGCGACCACCCGGATGAAGTGCGGGCCGATGACCCGCCGGGCGGCGAAGCCCCCGATCAGGGGCCAGCCGGGACCGTCCCAGTCGTGGAGGACGACGATGCGGGTGGCGGGCTCCGCCCCCTCGTCGTCGGGCGCCGGGGCCCGGTCGATCTCCTCCAGGTCCCAGAGCACGTCCATGCCCTCCGTGATGCCGTCCACGTGCCGGTAGCGGACCTCGCCGGCCCCGAAGTCGGTGACCATCTCCGACTCCCACCAGGTCGGGTACGGCAGGGGGCCGAAGTGCCGGAACGCGGCCATGTAGACGCGTCCCGTGCCGGGGCCGTCCTTCCGCCGGAACCGCACCTCGCGGTAGTGGGGCAGGATCTCGGGCCATCGCTCGACCTCGGAGGCGGCGCGGAGGCAGGGCTCGAGCGGGGCGTGCGCGACGATCTCGTTGCGGGTGTGCATCGTCCTCCTCAGGTGGCGGGATCGTGGGGGTGTCGGGACGCGGGCCGGACCGGCCCGTCGGCCGCACGCTGCCGACCGTCGGCGAGCGCCGGGGCCAGCCTGCGGGGGTCGACGAGGGCCGGGGGCGTCAGCCGGTCGCCGGTGACGTCGACGAAGATGCGGGCGAGCCCGGGCCGGGCCGCCAGCAGGCGGCCGACGACCTCGACCAGCCGGGGACGCCGGCAGACAGCGTCCACGATCTTCTGGAGGGTTCGGCCGGGGCCGAGGAGACGCCGGAGCTCGAGCCGGTAGCGCCGCCGGACGGCCTCGCGGCGGGCGCGGCGGCGGGCCCCGGCGAGGGCGGCCGCGGCGGAGGCGGCCGCCCTGCCGGTGACCAGGGCCCGGTGGACGCCCTGGCCGGTGAGGGGGTCGACGTAGCCGGCGGCGTCGCCGGCGAGCAGCGCCCCCGGGGCCGCGCGGCGTCGGGGGGTCACCCGGAACGGCCCGGTGATCTCCAGCGGCGCCAGCAGCGCGGCGTCGCGGAACCGGTGCCGGACGCCGTAGGCCGACAGGCCGCGCCGGAAGAAGCCGCGGCGGTCGGCGGAGATCTCCGGGGCGCGGCGCTTCGGGACCACCAGGGTGGCGTTCCAGCGGCCTCCTCCCACGGGGGCGAGGCCGAGGCAGCCGCCGCGGCCCAGCCGCATCTCGCCGAAAGGGCCGGACGCGCCCGGGGCCTCCGCGGGGGCGTCGGGGGGCTCGACCCCGGCGGCCCGGGCCACCAGCGCGAGCCGGGGGTGGGGCCCCCTGCGCACGCCGGCCAGCCGGCGGGCGACCGTCGACCGCAGGCCGTCGGCGCCCACCACGACGTCCGCCTCCAGGGCCAGGCGGTCGCCGTCGCCCCCCCGGGCCTCGACGCCCCGGACCCGGCCGCCGTCCCGGAGCAGACCGAAGACCCGTGTCCGCTCGCGCAGCTCCGCCCCGGCCCCGACGGCGGCCCGGACGAGGGCGGCGTCCAGGTCCCGGCGCGGCAGGGCCAGCCCCTCCCGGGGAGGCGCCGCCCCCCCGCCGTCGCGGTCGGGGGCACGGTCGGCCGAACCCGGCCTCCGGGGGCCCGGCGCCGGACCTCCCGGCGACCGCCCGAAGCGGCCCCCGAACCACCGGCCGCCCGGGGTGCGGATGCGCCAGCCGGCGAGCGCGCCGGCGCCGGTCCGCTCCACGTCCTCCAGCACGCCGAGATCCTCGAGCAGGGGCGTGGCGCCGGGGCTGAGGCAGTCCCCGCAGGGCTTGGAGCGGGGGAAGGAGCGGGCGTCCAGGAGGGCGACCCGCGCCCCCCGGCGGGCCAGGCGCAGGGCCGTCGAGCTGCCGGCGGGCCCGGCCCCGACCACGGCGACGTCGAACGGGCCGTCGGCGGTCACGCGACCCCCCGCGTGATCCTCAGCCGGAAGGGACGGAGCCGCTCGACCCCGGCGTCGCCGAGCCCCGCCTCCGACAGCAGGCTGCGGGCCTCCTCGGCGGTGAAGGCCCGGCGGACCGAGGCCGGCCCGTCCTCCCGCGGCAGCGGGTGCCGGCGCCAGAGGGTCGCCGCCAGCACCCGGACCGCGAGATAGGCGGCCCGGGACCGGCGGAGGTCGGTGACCACCCACCCGCGGGCGGCCACCCGGTCGAGCTCCCGCAGGAAGGCCCGGGCCTCCACCCGCTCCAGGTGGTGGAGCATGGTGGCCGAGACCGCCACGTCGAAGCTGTCGTCCCGGAAGGGGAGGGCGCCGGCCGTCAGGCGCACGAAGGTGGCGTCCTCCCCGGGCTCCCGGGCGCCCTCGCGGTCGCCCCCCCGGCCCGAGGGACGCCCCGGCGGCGCCCGATCCCCACCCGCGGACGCCCCGCCGTCGGGCCCCCGCCCGTTCCGCCGGAGCCGCTCGCGGGCGATGCGCAGCGTCGTCGGATGGAGGTCGGTCAGCGTCGTCCGCGGGCGCCAGCCCCGCGAGCGCAGGCGCCGGGCGAGTCCCCCTCCGATGTCGCCGCTGCCGGTCCCGACGTCGAGGATCCGCACCGGCCCGGGCGGGCGGCCCTCCAGGAGCTCCGAAGCGGCCGCGAGCGTCGCGTCACGGGCGCCGAAGCGACGGTTCGCCCGCGCGAGGGTGGAGAGGGCGTCCCGCAGGCGGTCCGGGTCGCAGTCCGGCCGGTCCATCCGCTCCGGCACCCGGGCGGGCGAGGCCCGGTCCATGGTGGTCACGGGGGTGAGGATCTCGTCCAGCAAGCGTGCTCCTCTTCCCGTCGCGCCGGCGGGAGGCGTTGCGTCCCGAGGGAGGAAGACCGAAAGCTAGCTCGGCCGCGACCGCCCCGAAAGCTGCGGAGCCCGGGGCCCCGGCCCCGGGAGGGCCGTCGGTCTTGACGGAAGGCGTGGAACCCGTTACACTTTTTTAGCGTTGACTAAAAAGTGACGGCGCCGGCCGAGGGGGCCCGCCCCGGCCGGCCGAGAGGAGGACGCCGAGTGACCGGAACGCGCCATTCATGAGCGACGCACGGAAACCGCAGAAGCTCTCGCGCCGTGACTGGCTCAAGCTGGGGGCCACCGGGGTGGCGGGGCTCTCGGGCGCGGCCGTGCTGCGCCTGGCCGGCCGCAGCGCCGCCGCCGAGTCCCTCGAGGCGGCGGGCCTCGACGTCCCGACCGCCGGGCCCGCGGGCGGGGCCGACGCGCAGGACCCGGACGACCGGCGACCCCGCCGCTCGCCGGAGGGCACCGAGCAGCTCCGGCTCGGGGTCTACGACGGGGGCAGTCCGGACGTGGGCTTCGACCCGATGTCCTTCCTCGACGACTTCGACTACGGCGAGGTGAGCCGGACGGCCTCGGGCCAGACGGTCCGGGACTACCGGATCGTGGCGCTGGACCGGGAGATCGAGGTCGCGCCGGGCGTCTTCTTCCCCGCCTGGACCTACAACGGACAGGTCCCGGGCCCCACGATCCGGGCGACGGAGGGCGACCTGCTGCGCATCGAGTTCGCCAACGCCGGGTCGCACCCCCACACGATCCACTTCCACGGGACCCACCCGCCCGAGATGGACGGGGTCTTCCCGGTGGTGGAGCCGGGGGAGAGCTTCACCTACGAGTTCGAGGCGAAGCCGGCGGGGCTGCACCTCTACCACTGCCACGCCGTGCCGCTCAAGCGCCACATCCACAAGGGCCTCTACGGCACCTTCATCGTCGACCCGCCGGAGGGCCGGTCCCCCGCCCGCGAGATGGTCATGGTGATGAACGGGTTCGACACGAACTTCGACGCGGACAACGAGGTCTACGCCGTGAACACGGCCGCCTTCTACTACCAGGAGAACCCCATCCCGGTGGGGGTCGGCGACCCGGTGCGGATCTACCTGACCAACCTCACCGAGTTCGACCCGGTGAACTCCTTCCATCTCCACGCGGGGATGTACCGCCTGTACCGGACGGGGACCCGTCCGGAGAGCCACGAGCTGACCGACACCGTGATGATGTGCCAGGGGGAGCGACACGTGCTCGAGTTCGAGCTGGAGAACCCGGGGCTGCACATGTTCCACGCCCACCAGAGCGAGTTCGCGGAGCTGGGCTGGACAGGCTTCTTCGAGGCCGTCCCCGGCCTGGGCGAGGACGAGGGCGTCCCGGTGCACCGTCGTGGCTGACGCGACGGACGGTCCGGACGGGCGGACGACGACCGGCCCCGAGGGGCGAGCCCGCGGGTCCCGTGCGGACGACGACGCCGTGAGCGGCCCCGCCGGGGGCGTCGGTGACGACCGTGCCGGCGCCTCCGGGACCGGATCCCGAGGCAATGGAGACGCCTCGCGCCGACGGATGTGGTTCTTCGGGCTGCTTCCGGTGGCCCTGGTGGCGGGGGTCGTGGCGTTCTTCCTCTGGTCGAACCCCATGGGCTTCCTCGAGGGCCGCTTCCCGCCGGTGGAGGAGCTGACCATCGACCGGGTGACCTTCCCGGAGGAGGGCCGGATGCGGGTCCACGTCGTGAACGGGGGGCCCGAGCCCGTCACCGTGGCCCAGGTGCTGGTGGACGAGGCGTACTGGGAGCACTCGATGGACGGCGACCGGACGATCCCGCGGCTCGAGCGCCGCACCATCGAGCTCTCGTACCCGTGGGTCGAGGGCGAGCCCCACGAGGTGGAGCTGATCACCTCCAACGGGCTCACCTTCTCCCACGAGGTGGAGGTGGCCACCCTCACCCCGCGGACCACCGGCCGGCTGCTCGGGACCTTCGCCCTGCTGGGCACCTACGCCGGGGTGGTGCCCGTGCTCATCGGGCTGCTGTGGTTCCCCTTCCTGCGGAACCTGGACCGGAAGTGGATCCACTTCTTCCTGAGCTTCACCGTGGGGCTGCTCGTCTTCCTCGCCGTGGACGGGTTCCACGAGGCGGTGGAGTCGGCCGGCCGGGTCGCCGAGGCGTTCCAGGGGATCGGGCTCGTGGCGCTGGGCGTGCTGGGGGCCTACCTGGCCCTCGAGGCGTTCTCGTCGTCCGGGGACGGCGGGAACCCGGGCGGGCCGGATCCCGCCGCCGGCGACGGCTCCGGGGCCGCGGCGGGCGGCTCGAATCTCCGCCTCGCCTACCTCATCGCGCTGGGGATCGGGCTCCACAACCTGGGCGAGGGCCTGGCCATCGGCGGGGCCTACGCCGCCGGCGAGCTGGCCCTGGGCAGCTTCCTGGTGATCGGCTTCGCCCTCCACAACACCACGGAGGGGCTGGGGATCGTGGCCCCGGTGGCCGAGGAGCGGCCGTCGCTCTGGCACCTGGCGGCCATGGGCGCGGTGGCCGGGGTGCCGACCATCCTGGGCACCTGGATCGGCGGGTTCTCCTACGATCCCGTGGCCACGACCCTCTTCCTGGCCCTGGGGGTGGGGGCCATCCTCCAGGTGTCGGTGGAGATCGGGCGGCTGGTGACCCGCCGGGAGCGGCGGGGGCTCTTCTCGCCCCTCAACGCCGCCGGGCTGGCGGCGGGCCTGCTGGTGATGTACGGCACGGCGCTCTTCGTGGTGGCGTAGGA
>CAYZLN010000009.1:11060-12289 GCA_964479295.1 uncultured Gemmatimonadota bacterium | reverse complement strand
AGCCCCAGGGCGGCGCCCGAGACCACGTCGGTGACCCAGTGCTCGCGCTCGATCACCCGGCCCGCGCCGGTGAGGCCGGCCACGGGGTACGCCACCCAGGGAAGCCAGGGCGCCCGGTCGCCCAGCTCCCGGTCCAGGGTCGAGGCCAGGGCGAACATCCGGGCGGTGTGGCCCGAGGGCAGCGACCGGCGGTCCTCGTCGAAGCTGACGGGGTCGAAGCGGTCGGCGTCGAGGCGGGCGCCGTCGGGCCGGTCGGCGCCGGGTCGGGTCCGGCCGAAGGCCACCTTCAGGCCGCCCGTGGCGGCGTCGGTGGCGGCCAGGGCGAGGAGGGCGCGGAGGGCGACCCGCCCGGCCTCCTCCCAGCCCGCCGCCCGGGAGACCGCGAAGATGCCGCCGGCGGCGCCGTAGTCGAGCCACACGCTCCCGGCCACGTCCCCCGCGTCGGCGACGGCGCCGCCGAGGCCCCCGGGGTCGGCCGAGGCCTCGCGGGCCAGGTCCTCGTCCAGCCCCGGCCCGGTGGCGGCCAGCCCGAGGCTTCCCCCGAGGGCGCCGGCCCACGGGAGGTCCGAGCCGCGGAGGAGGGGGTCGCCGTCGGCAGCAGGGGCCGGTGCCGGGACGGCGCCCGGGCCGAGGCCCGTGGCGACCGTGTCGGCTCGCTGGCCGTCGACGGCGCCCGGCGCGGCGACGGAGACGACCAGGGCGGCCAGCGCGACGAGGGCCGCCGCGCGGGGGACGGACACGCTGCGCCGATCCGTCCTCCGGGAGCTGCGCCGTCCCCGACGGCGACGGACCCCCGCCGTCCGGGCGACGGACCGGCCGCGGATCGCGATCAGCGCTCCCCGCCGAAGAGCCCGGCCAGCCAGTCGGCCACCGCCTTCAGCTCGCGGCGGTCGCCGTCGTCGAAGGCGCCGGGCCGGTGGCTGTCGAGGTCGAGCTGTCCACGGATCGCGCCGTCTCCGCCGTCCCGGATCAGCACGACCATCTCCGAGCGGACGTCGGGGCTGCAGGAGAGGTAGTTGTCGACCTCCTCGACGTCGGGGACGTTGAGGTCGCGCTCCTCGGCCACCGCGGTGCCGCAGACGCCGACGCCGACCTCGATGCGGTCGTGCTCGGTGGGCTCGCCGACGTACTCGTGCAGCACCAGCTCGCCGTCCTCCAGCAGGTAGATCCCCACCCAGTCGTAGGCGTCCTCCGAGGCCTCGATCTCCCGCACGGCCGTGCGCAGGAGC
>CAYZLN010000009.1:3024-10960 GCA_964479295.1 uncultured Gemmatimonadota bacterium | reverse complement strand
CCCGAGCGCAGGAGCACCCGTCGGCCCTCGGGCACCAGCTCGGCCAGCCCGTCGGGCCCCGCCGCCAGGGCCCGAGACCGGTCGAGCACCACGGCGGGCCCGAGGAACGCCTCCGGGGGGAGCTCCCCGGCCCCGGCCGCGCCGTCCTCCACGTGGAGGGGCGCGTCGGCGTGGGTGCCGTTGTGGAGGCTGGTCCGGAGCGCGCCCACGTTGCAGGAGGCGCCGTCGCGGATCCGGGCCGTGGCCTCGAGGGACGGAGGCACGTCGCCCGGCCACGGGTCGACGTCCTCGCTCAGGGGGACGGTGACGTCGTGGATCTCCGCGGGCCCGGGCGGGCTCAACCGCCGCCCCCGTCCCGGCGGTCCTCCGGCGCCCTCGTCCGGAGCCCGGGCGACCGCCGTCGGGCGTCCAGCGCCGCCGTCCCCGGCCCCGCCAGCACCAGGGCGAGGAGGGCCGCCAGCAGGACGACGTTCAGCTCGACGCCGCCGGGCGGGTGCTCGGCCAGGGGGCCCACCACGTGCCATCCGGCCGGGGCGTGAACGAGGACGATCCCGGCGATCAGGTGGACCGCCAGGAGGAGCGCCACCGGCGTCACCAGGAGGCCGACCAGCAGGGCCAGGCCGCCCCCGAACTGCAGGAGCGACACGAGCCACGCCGCCGCCTCGGGCAGGGGGACGCCCACGTCCGCCAGCGTCGCGGCCAGGTCGCTCACGCCCCCCCGGAAGAGCCGGGGCGCGCCGTGGGCGACGAAGCTCACGCCGACGACGATCCGCAGGACGGCCAGGCCGACGCCCGGGTTCGGTCCGTCGGCTCTCACGCTCCCTCCTCTCTCTCGTCGGGGGTCTCGGCGGCTCGGTGCTCGTCGGGTGCCGCGCCCCTCTTCCGGACCGGAGCGTCGCCCGTCCGCTCGCAGCTCCCGTCAGACGTCCACGATGCGGCCGGGCTGGCCCTCGGGCGAGCCCTCGTCGTCCTCGCCGCCCCCTTCCGGCGACGGACGGCGGTGCCAGCCGTCCTCGTCCTCGTCTCGCTCGCCGGCGGCCGGCTCCCCGTCCGGCGTGCCTCCGGGAGGTCCGTCGCCGGAGGACCCGAAGGGCCCGGCGTGGAAGAACCGGACGGTGCCCTCCTCCAGGCCGCGGGCCAGCCGCGCCCGTGCCGCCTCCACCCCGAGCGCCCGGACCGGACGGATCAGGGCGAGCAGGCCCACCACGTCGGTGAGGACGCCGGGGGTGACCAGCAGCGCGCCGGCCAGCACGATGAAGAGGGTGTGGAGCAGCTCCTCGCCGGGCACCCGGCCGGCGGCCAGCTCGTCCCGGACGGCCCGCCAGCTCCGGGTGCTCTCCCGGCGGGCGAGCCAGGCTCCCGCGAGCCCCGTGGCGGCGACCAGTCCCACGGTCGGCAGGGCGCCCAGCCACCGCCCCACCCGGATGAGGAGGGCGAGCTCCACCAGCGGGACGACCGTGAAGAGGAGGAAGAGGCGTCCGAGCACCGCTCAGCCCCCGTCCCGTCCCACGCCGGTCAGGCGGGAGACGGTCGGCCGGTGGTCGGCGATCCAGCGGTAGGCGAGGCGGGCCACCTGGATCACGCCCGGGATCTGGAGGGCGCGCCCGACGAGCGACCAGCGGGGGAGCAGACGGAGCACCCGGGCGGCGGCGTCGGCCCCGCTCCACCGGCGGCCGTCGGGCGCCACCAGGAACGCCTCCCGCTCCGCCGCCTCGCGGGAGATGCCGGTCGCCTCCAGCACGCCCGGCTCCTGGAAGGGGCGGGCCTCGATCCGGCCCCGGCGGTCGCGGTCCAGGACCCAGCGGACCGACGCCTTGCAGAAGCCGCAGTCGCCGTCGTACACGACGAGCCAGCGTCGGCGCTCCGGGCCCGAGTTCACGTCGACGGGCCCGCCGTCAGTACCCCATGGCGGCCCGGACCTTCGGGTCGATCTTGTCCGGCGTCCAGAAGGGCTTCCAGACCAGGTTCACCTCGGCCTCCTCTACGCCCTCGGCCGACTCGGTCTGATCCTGGGCGCCGTTGAGGATCTGGTCGCCGGCCGGGCAGCCGGGGCTGGTCAGCGTCATGGTGACGCGGGCCTGGCCGCCCTCGACCTCGATGTCGTAGACGAGGCCGAGGTCGACGATGTTCACGCCGAGCTCCGGGTCGGACACCTCCCGCAGCCCCTCGCGGATCGCCGCGTGGACGTCCGACTCGGGCTCGTCCGGGAGGCCGGAAGGGTGGTCGTCGCTCTGCTTCTGGTCGGTCATGGCGGTCCTCGTCGTTCGTGTCGTGTCGCGGCTCGTTCCCGCAACCGGGAAGTACCCCGGATCCGCGTCGCAGTTTGTGGCTCGGGGCCGCGCCGGCGCGGCCGCACCGTCCGGCCGCCGGTGGACGCGGCCCGGGCCCCGGCCGGCGTCAGCCGCCGACCTCCGCGGGGTCCGAGCCGGCGTCCTCGAGCATCGCCTCCACTTCCTCCATGGAGGGACGCCGCCGGACCAGCTCCCGGCACTCGTCCATGGCGTCGTGGTCGTTCACCAGGATCGTGGCGCAGAGCCGCCCGTCGGAGCCGCAGTAGACGACGGCCCCCTCCGGGCCCGGCTCGCCCCGGACCAGCGTGCGGTCGGTGTCGGCGGGCCGTCCGAAGACGTTGATGCTCAGGTCGAAGGCCTCGGTGAAGAAGTAGGAGAGGTGGTCGTACGACTCCCCCGCTCCGGCCATGTTGCGCCCCACCAGCTCGCCGTGCTCCCGGGCGTGGTCCCAGTGCTCCACCCGGGTCAGGTCGCCGAAGACCGGGTCGGGGAAGCGGGCCACGTCGCCCGCGGCGTAGATGTAGCCGTGGCTCGTCTCGCCCTCCTCGTCGACCACGATGCCGTCCTTCACGGCCAGCCCCGCGTCGGACGCCAGCTCCTGGGCCGGGTCGATGCCCACCCCCACGACGGCGATCCGGCAGGGCACCTCGGAGCCGTCGTCCAGCACCGCCCCCTCCAGGCGGCCGTCGCCCCGGAAGGCCTCGACGCTGCTCTCCAGCCGGAAGTCGACGCCCCGCTCCTCGTAGTACCCCCGGACGAACTCCGAGAGCTCCGGGGGCAGCATCCGGGACCAGACCCGGTCCTGCAGCTCGACGACCGTCGGCGCCACGTCGAGCTCCCGGAAGGAGGCGGCCAGCTCCATCCCGATGAACCCGGCGCCCACCAGCAGCGCCCGGTCGGTCTCCTCCGCGGCGTCGCGCAGCGCCTCCGAGTCCTCCACCGTCCGCAGGGTGTGGACGCCCTGGAGGTCGGAGCCCTCGACGCCGAGGGTCCGGGGCCGGCCGCCGGTGGCCAGAAGGATCCGGCCGCCGCCGATCTCCTCGCCGTCCCGGGTGGTCACCACCCGCTCGCGGGGCTCCAGGTCGAGCACCCGCACGCCGGTCCGGAGCTCGACGCCGGCCTGCTCCTCGAACCATCCCTCGGGCTTGACGTGGAGCAGCTCCCGGCCGGCGGCCGGCGCCTGGAGGAACTCCTTGGAGAGCGGAGGGCGGTGGTAGGGGGGCTCGGTCTCGTCGGAGAGGACGAGCACCTCGCCCTCCTCGTCGAGCTCGCGGATGCCTTCCACGGCAGAGGCGGCGGCGAGGCCGCCGCCCACGATGAGGTAGTCGTATCGGTCCATGCTCGCGCCTCGGGCCAGGGGTCAGCGGCGCGCCGCCCGTCCCGGCTTCGGCCGCCCGGCTCGTCGCCGGGGCGTCGGTTCGGGAGGGCGGGCGCGGCCGGTGTGCAGGCTCGGTCGTCGTCCCTTCACGGCGGGCCGACGCGGCGTCGCCCGCCGGGGCGGACGCTCCGCGTCCGGACACACGAAGGGCGCAGGAGCCGTGCCGTCGTCAGCGCCGGAAGGCGGCGGGACGAGGTCGCCGCGGCGGTGCGGACGGGGTTCCGCTCCGGGCCGGCGGCCGCCGTCCGGCTACCCGCCCACCCGGTAGAACGTCACCCGTCCGGCGCCGGCCTCCGGCACCGCGAGGACCCCGTCCCGGAGGAGGACGTCGGCGGGACGGTCGAGGTCCTCGAGCCACGCGACCCCGGGGCGCCACGTCGGCCCCGGCTCGGACCGCAGGAGCAGCAGGCGCCCTTCCGAGGGCTCGGTCACGAGCAGGTGGCCGTCCGGCGTGCGCTGGAGCCCGTCCAGGTCGCCCAGACCCGGGGCCTCGGCCAGGAGGGTGACCGAGCTGTCCGGCTCGAGCGCCATCACCGCCCCTCCCCGGCCGGCCGCCAGGACGCGGTCCGGGCCGGCGGCGGTGGGCTCGGCGAGGAGCCCGCTCGGCCCCCGCAGCGACCCGGCCGATCCCAGGCGGTTCCAGCCCGACCCGTCCGGGGCGACGCGGTAGACGGCGTCGGCCGAGGGGTCGGAGACGAAGAGGATTCCGCGCTCGTCGACGACCACGTCGTGGAGCGGCGCGTCGCCGGGGATCTCCAGCTCGAAGGCCAGCTCGCGGTCGGAGAGGTCGAGGGCCACGACCCGTCGTCCGTCGGCGAGGTAGGCGCGGTCGCCCCGGACGTCGATGCCCCGGGGACGGTCCAGCGTCACGCCTCCGTCCTCGCCGCCGTACGCCCGCAGGTCCACGGCCTTCCCGTCCCGGCCGACGGACGCCACCCGCCCGGGGGCCGGCGTCGGGCCGTTCCCGCCGGCCGTGATCAGCCATCGGGCCCGGGCGCTGTCCCAGGCCACGCCGCGGGGGCCGACGAGGCCGTCGATGCGGAAGAGCACCTCGAGCTCCGGCGCCTCGCCGGCCGGTGCGCCGCCGTCGTCGCCGCCGCAGGCCGCGGCGAGCGTCACCGCCAGGAGGGCGGCCACCGTCGTCGCGGCGCGCCCGCCTCGCGGCCCGGGGGAGCGGTCGCACCCGCGGGCGTCGGCCGGACGGGAGGCCCGCGTCACGGGTTCACGGGCCGGATCTCGACCTCGCTCACCGTGCCGCGGTCCGAGAGCCGGACCGCCTCGCGCACCAGCTCGCCCACGTCGTCCGGCTGCACGATGGCGTCGCGGTCCGGGTCGAAGAAGTCGGTCCGGTCGAAGAACCGGGTGTTCACCGAGCCCGGGCAGACGGTGATCACCCGGATCCCGTGCTCCCGGAGCTCCAGCATCATCGACTTGGACATGCCCATCACCGCGTGCTTCGAGGCCGCGTAGACGGTGCCCCCGGGGAAGGCGTTCTTGCCGGCCAGGGAGGCGACGTTCACCACGACGCCGCCCCCCCGCTCCTTCATCGAGGGGACGAAGGCCCGGGAGCAGAGGAAGAGCCCCCGGACGTTGGCGCCGAAGACCGTGTCGAAGTCCTCCAGCGAGAGCTCCTCGAGGTCGCCGAAGCGCGCCACCCCGGCGTTGTTCACCAGCACGTCCGGCGGCCCCATCTCGTCGAGCACCCGGTCGGCCAGCTCCTCGACGTCGTCCGGCCGCGAGACGTCGGCCGGCACGGCCAGCACCTCGAAGCCGTCCCGCGCCAGCGACTCCGCGGCCTCCTCCAGCGTCTCGCGCGTCCGGGCGCAGATCGCCACCCTGCACCCGGCCCGGCCCAGCGACCGGGCCACCGCCCGGCCGATGCCCGAGCTCCCTCCCGTGACGACGGCCACGCGTCCCTCCAGGTCCATCCCGGTCAGGCCTCCTCTCCTTCGGTCCTGGCGTCGGGCGCCGCCGGGCCGGGTCGCGGCCCCGACGGCGCGTCGTCCCCCTGCCGGTCGCCCGGCGCCCGGCCCTCGCTTCCGACGCGGCCCGAGCGGCCGGAGCCGAGCCCCGTCGAGGCCGCCTCCTCGGGCACCTCCGGAGGCTCCGGGGCCGGCGCGCCCCTGCCGTCCGCCGCGCCGCCTCCGCGCACGGCCTCGACCAGGCCCGCGAGCCGGCCGGTCACGCCCTCCCCGTGGAGGAGCCGAATGGCCGCCCGCGCCCATCCGGCCCGGTCGGCGCCGGGGAACCAGTGGAGCTCGCGGTCGAGCCGGAAGCGGGGCTCCGCCTCGCTGCGGGCGCGGGCGAAGGCCCGGAGCCCCTCCTCCCCGTGGGTGCGGCCGAAGCCGCTCTCGCGGACGCCCCCGAAGGGCAGCTCGGGGAGGGCGTAGTTGGTGATGCAGTCGTTGATCATTACGCTGCCCGTCTCCAGGCGCCGGCCGATCCGATGGCCCCGGTCCACGTCGCCGGTCCAGACGTAGGCGTCGAGCCCGTAGGGCGTGTCGTCGGCCAGGCGCACCGCCTCCTCCTCGTCGTCGAAGGCAACCACCGGGAGCACCGGCCCGAAGGTCTCCTCGCGCCAGATCCGCATCTCGGGCGTCACGCCGGCGAGGACCGTGGGCTCGTAGAAGGTCCCGGGCCCCTCGCGCCGCCGGCCCCCGGTGAGGACGTCGGCCCCCTTCTCGAGGGCGTCCTCGACGTGCTCCTCCACCACCCGGAGCTGCTCCGGCCGGGTCAGGGCGCCCACGTCCGGGTCCTCGGCGCGCGGCCCCGTGGTGAGCCCACGGGTCTCGCGGAGCACCGCCTCCAGGACCTCGTCGATCACCGGGCGGTGGACCAGCAGCCTCTCCACCGACTGGCAGATCTGGCCCGCGTGGAAGAAGGCGCCCCAGACGGCGCCCCGCGCCGCCCGCTCCAGGTCGGCGTCCCCGAGGACGATCATCGCGTCCTTCCCCCCGAGCTCCAGCACCACCGGCGTCAGGTGCTCGGCGGCGGCCTCCATGACCTTCCGGCCGGTGGCCACGCTGCCGGTGAACGAGAGGACGTCCACCGGCGCGTCCACCACCGCCTGCCCGGTGGTCCCGTCGCCGGTCGCCACCTGCACCAGGTCGGGGTCGGGCAGCGCCCGGTCGGCGAGCTTCTTCAGGTGCAGCGACGTGAAGGGGGTGAGCTCGGAGGGCTTCAGGAGCACCGCGTTGCCCGCGGCCAGCGCCGATCCCACCGCGCCCGCGCTGATGGCGAAGGGGAAGTTCCAGGGGGTGATCACGCCCGCCAGCCCGTAGGGCTCCCAGGTGACCCGTCCCCGGTGGGTGCCGGGGCCCAGGCTCCGGTGCGTCCGCTCGCCCAGGACGCGCCCGGCGTGCTTCTCGGCGTAGGCCAGGTGGTCGCAGGCGGGGAGGACCTCGCCCAGGAGGGCGTCCACGGGCGTCTTGCCGGTCTCCCGGCCGATCGTCTCGGCCAGGGCGTCCATCTCCTCGACGACGAGCCGGCGGAGGCGGCCCAGGTGCTCGACCCGGCGCTCGATCGGCCGCTCGCGCCAGGCGCGGGCGGCCTCCCGGGCCTCGCCGGCGAGCGACCGGACCTCGTCCGGCCCGAGGACCGGCACCTCGCCGATCTCCCGGCCGGTGTCGGGCTCCCGGACCGTGAGGGCGTCCCGCCCGGCGTCCCGTCGGGCGTCCTCGGAGCTGGTGGTCGCGTGTGTCATGGTAGGAGTCCCGGCCTTGGTTCGGTCAGCCGCCCCCGCCGGTCGCGTCGCCGCCCGCCCCCGCGTCGTCTCCTCCCGCCCCGCCGCCGGCCGCCGCGTCCCCGGCGTCGGGGTCGGACGAGCTGTGGTCGTGGACGATCCTCCAGCCTCCCTCCGTGCGCTGGAGCACCAGCGTGAAGGGCCCGGAGCCGGTGACCTCGTCGCCGTCGCGAAGCACCCAGCGCGCCGTCCCCACGGCGACGTCGTCCCCGAGGGCCCGGACCGAGAGCGACTCGAACGCGAGGCTGTCGCGCGCGGCGCCGGGCTCGAAGAGGGGGGCGTACCGCTGCCGGATGGCCTCGTACCCGACCTCGAGCCCCGTGCTTCCCACGTACGTCGTCCGCGGGGACTGCAGGTACACCGACATGAAGCCCTCGAGGTCCCCGCGGTTCCAGGCGTCGGCGGAGGCCTCGAGCGCCGAGGCGACCCGCTCCTCGAGCCCCGGGCCCGACTCCGACTCCTCGAGCTCGGCCCGGTCGACGGGCTCGACCCAGCAGGCGGCGCCCAGGAGGACGACGAGGGCCG
>CAYZLN010000009.1:1379-2924 GCA_964479295.1 uncultured Gemmatimonadota bacterium | reverse complement strand
CGGAAGTGGCGGGCCGAGACCTCGAGGGCCTCCTCCAGCTCGGGGCCGGCCCCCTCGAAGGGGTGCCCGGCGCCGAACGCGTGCCCGGCGCCCTCGACGGCGTGGAGCGTGGCGCGCTCGCCGCCGGCGTCGGCGAGCCGCTCGGCGTGTGCGAAGGGCACGCTCTCGTCCTCGGCCCCGTGGACCACGAGGTAGGGGATGCTGAGCGAGGCCGCGGCGGCGGTCGGGTCCAGGCGGTCGGGATGGGCCCGGAGGTCGTCGAGCACGTTCCGCCTCAGCGGCATCTGCTGGCCGGTGCGGGCGTTCTCGATCATGACGGTCTCGCCGGCCTCCCAGACGGGGGCGTACTCCTGGCGGTACCGCTCCGTCGACGCCACCGACGACCAGGTCGCCAGCGCCCGCACCTGCCGGCGGACGGCCGCCTTGAGGACGGCGGTGGCCCCGCCCCGGCTGTGCCCCAGCAACCCGAAGCGGGAGGCGGGGGAGAAGACGGCGTCGCCGGCCCGGCCGGCGGCCAGACGGTCCAGGACGGCCTCCAGGTCCTCCTTCTCGCGGCTGAAGGTGTTCCGGGCGAACCGGTCCAGCTCGGAGAAGGTCTCCAGGTCGGGCCCCACGCCGGAGCCGGTGAAGTTGAAGACGACCACCGGGCAGCCGGTCCGCCCGGCGAGCTCCTCGCCGAGCCAGGGGAAGAACCCCCAGTCCTTGAAGCCCTTGAAGCCGTGGCAGACGACGATGGCGGCGTCCTCGACGGCGCCCTCGGGCTGCCAGAGGTCCCCCCGCACCGGGTCGTCGGGCCGGACGTCGAACTCGAACGGGGTGCGCTCCACGAGCGGGCTCACGCCGGGCCCCAGGGTCACGCTCCGCCGTCGGACGCTGCCGCGTCCGGGCCCCCGGGATCGCCGGCTCCCTCCGCGGGCCGGGCGTCGCCTCCCGCCCCCTCCCCGTCGACGCGCCGCTCGCGGACCGGCTTCCACCGGACCTCCGGCGTCCCGGACCGGTGGTTCACCGCCCGGGCCAGGGTGAAGAGCAGGTCGGAGAGCCGGTTGAGGTAGGGGAGGACGACCTCGCGCAGCTCCGGCCGGTCGTCGGCGATCGCCACCACCGCGCGCTCGGCCCGCCGGCCCACGGTGCGGGCCGCGTGGAGGTGGGCGCCGGCGGGGCTGCCCCCGGGGTGGACGAAGGCGTCCAGCTCGGGCAGCTCCTCGTCGAGGGCGTCGATCCAGGCCTCCAGGTCGTCCACCCGCTCGGAGGGGAAGTCGGGGACGAGGCCCTTCTCCTCGGCGGCCGCGGGGTCGCCGGCCGCCAGCCGGGCGCCGACGGCGAAGAGGTCGTCCTGGACCCGCTCGAGGCGGGCGGCGTCGTCCTCGCCCAGGGCGCCGTCGTCCGTGGCCAGCGCGAGGCCCACCGCGGCGTTGAGCTCGTCGACCGTGCCGTAGGCCTCCACCCGGGCGTCCGTCTTCGGCACCCGGGAACCGCCCAGCAGGCCGGTCCGGCCTTCGTCGCCGCGCCGCGTGTAGATCTTCATCGTCCCGTGGTCGGGCTCCG
>CAYZLN010000009.1:0-1279 GCA_964479295.1 uncultured Gemmatimonadota bacterium | reverse complement strand
CCCGGGCCCGGGCCGGCAATATACCGGGTCAGAGGTACCCGGACAGCCAGCGCCGGGGACGGCCCTCCAGGGCCCGGACCACCCGACGCTCGAGCCGCCGGACGCCCTCGTCCCGCCGCCGTTCGGCCGCCTCGAGCTCGTCCCGTCGCCCGCGCTCGACGCGCACGGGGACCCCGTCCAGGGCGTCCAGCAGGCGCCCGGCGGGGCCCGCCCGGTCGGCGCCGGCGCGGTCCCTCGCGGACGCTCGCCCGCCATGGGCCGCCCCCCTCCGGCTCCCGGCCCAGGCGCAGCGCAGGTCGCCGGAGAGCGGGTAGCCCTCCAGGCTCAGCAGCGCGTCGCCGAGGGCCTCCCGGGCCGAACGGGCGGTGTGCTCGAACCCCCGCCGGCCGGCGGCCGCCCAGCCGGCGCTGGCGGCGTCAGCCCGACGGCGGCCGAAGGGTCCGGCAGGCTCCCCGGCGCCGTTGCCCGATCCCGTCGACCCGTCCCCGTCGCCCGTCGTCCCGGCCGCCGGGACGACGTCGACCTCGAGCCCGGCCCCGGCGGCCCACGTCCGGAGCCGCCCCAGACGCAGCTCCACCGAGTCGGCGGTCCCCACGAACCGCACCTCGAGTCCGCCGGCCCCGGCCTCCGCCTCCGGCGAGCTCCGCCACACGACGGCGTCGGGCCGGACCTCGGCGTCGAAGCCCGACCGGGCGATCCGCCCGGCGGCCTCGAGGCCGTCGCCGCCGGACGCCGCGCGGAGCCGGGCGCTGCGGCGCTTCTCCGGAGCCGGCCAGAGCCGGAAGGTCGCCCGGTGGACCACCCCCAGGCGGCCGAACGAGCCGGCCACCGCCCGCGTCATCCCGTAGCCGGCGACGTTCTTCATGACCCCCCGGCCCCAGCGGAGGCGCCGGCCCGACCAGGCCACCAGCCCGCAGGCCAGGAGCTGCCGCCGGAGGTCGCCGTGGCCGGCGTCCCAGGGCCCGGGCAGGGCGCAGGCCACCGCGCCCCCGACCGAGAGCTCGCGGGCCGGCCCGCCGAAGGGCAGCCAGCCGCCGGCCTCCTCCAGCCGCCCGAGGAGGTCGTCCACCCGGGTCCCGGCCCCGACGGTGACGGTCAGGTCGCGGGGCCGGTGCTCCAGCACCCCCGAGAGCGCCGCCGTCGAGAGCACGGCGTCCGGGGCGCCGGCGCCGTCCGGGAGGCGGTCGGGCGGCCCCTCGGCCCCGGTGACGGACGGCGCGCCGTCGTCGCCGGCCCGGGCCCGGACGGCCTCCGCCAGCTCGTCGACGCCGGCGGGCGT
>CAYZLN010000008.1:16256-21594 GCA_964479295.1 uncultured Gemmatimonadota bacterium | reverse complement strand
CCGCCGTCGGGACGGCGTCCACGAGCTGGGCCAGGTAGGACATGCCCCCGGCCGCCTCGAGCTCGTCGGACGACTTGAGCTCGTCGGAGAGCGTGACGACGTCGATGACCTCGCCCCGGCCGTAGAGCCGCGACATGGCCCGGAAGATCCGGCGGTTCGCCTCGCGGTAGAAGTCCGAGTCGTCGATCTCCTCGACGGCCTGGGCCACGGCGTCCCCGTCGATGAGCATGGCGCCCAGCACGGAGATCTCCGCCTCCTCCGACCACGGCGGCTGCCGCTCGGAGAACGCGTCGCGGTCCGGGGCCGCGGGCTGCGACCCGGCGGCGGGAGACTCGGCCACGGTCAGCTCACCTTCCCGTCCACGATCCCTCGCGCTCGCTGCAGATCGCGCCACGTGGGACGGCGCCAGCGCGGGTTCCGGAGCAGCGCCGCCGGGTGGTAGGTGGCCACCAGCGGGTACCCCCGGAACTCGTGCGTCCGCCCCCTGAGGCTCCCGAGGCTCCCCGAGGCGTCGAGCAGCGTCCGCGCCGCGAAGGCGCCGAAGGCCACGATCACCTCGGGGTCGAGGAGCTCGAGCTGCCGGACGAGGTAGGGCGCGCAGGCCTCGATCTCCTCCGGCTCGGGGTCCCGGTTCCCGGGGGGGCGGCTCTTGAGCACGTTGCAGATGTACACCTCCTGCCTCCGGTACCCCGCCGTGAGCAGGAGGCGGTCCAGCAGCTTCCCGGCCCGGCCCACGAAGGGCCGGCCCGTCTCGTCCTCCCGGGCGCCGGGGGCCTCCCCGACGCAGACCAGCCGCGCGTCCGGATCGCCCTCCCCGAACACCACCTGCTGCCGCGTCTCGTGGAGCGGGCACCGGACGCACCGCTCGGCCACGGCCCGGAGCGTCTCCAGGTCGGGGAGGTCGACGATCTCGTCGGCCGTCCCCTCCCTCGCCAGCCGCTCGATCTCGGCGGCCGCCCCGGCAGCGTCCGTCCCTGGCGCTCCGCCCGCCGCCGGGGCCCGGCCGGGGCTCTCCGCCGGCGCGTCGTCCCCGGCCCCAACCTCCTCCCCTCCGTCGGGGCGCGGAGCCAGCGCCTCGATCCCGCGCACGGACGCCCTCCTGGCCGCGCGCCGCGCCTCCCGGCGCGTCATCTCCGACAGAACCACCTCCGGCTCGCCCATCGAGAGCCGGGTCTGCAGGAATCGCCGGAAGACCTCGTCCCTGCCCGGCACGTCAGGCGCCCAGGCTCTCTTCCAGGTGGTCGAGGATCCGGTCCGCCACCTCCGCCTTCGGAAGCACCGGGATCTCCGTCCGCTCCCCGTCCCGTCCGAGCAACAGCACCTCGTTGTCGGCTGCGCCGGGGCCGACGCCGGGACGGCCCGCCTCGTTGACGGCCACCCAGTCCATCCCCTTCGCCTCCATCTTGCCCCGCGCCCGCTCCTCGCCGTCGCCGGACTCCAGCGCGAACCCGAGGGTCGCGATCCCCCGTTCGCGCCGCGCCTCCCGCGTCTCCTCCAGGAGATCGGGCCCGGTCTCCAGCGTGAGCTCGAGGGGCGCCTCGCCCTTCCCGATCTTCCCGTCCCGGACCTCGGCCGGCCGGAGGTCGGCCACGGCGGCCGCCATCAGCAGGACGTCGGCCCGCTCGAGCTCCCCGACGAGGGCGTCGAGCATCTCCCCGGCCTCGTCCACCTGCACCGTCCGGGGGCCGTGGGGAGCCGGGATCCGCGCCGGCCCCGTGACCAGCACGGTCTCCGCC
Source organism: uncultured Gemmatimonadota bacterium (assembly GCA_964479295.1). Taxonomy (GTDB): domain Bacteria; phylum Gemmatimonadota; class Gemmatimonadetes; order Palauibacterales; family Palauibacteraceae; genus CAYVFM01. The sequence goes on along the minus strand of CAYZLN010000008.1, from coordinate 19,858 downwards.
CCGCGGCGCCAGGCCGAGGCGGCGAGGGCGTACCCCATCCGGCCGGAGCTCCGGTTGGAGAGGAACCGGACCGGGTCGAGGGGGGAGAGGGTCGGGCCGGCCGTGACGGCCACCACCTTCGACGCGAGGGGCGAGGGGCCCTCGAGGACACGCCCCACCTCGGCGAAGATCGTCTCCGGCTCCGACATCCGCCCCGGGCCGACCTCGCCTTCGGCCAGCTCCCCCTCCTCGGGGCCCACGAGCCGGACGCCCGCCTCGCGGAGCCGGGACACGTTCCGGACGGTGGCCGGATTCGTCCACATCCGCCGGTTCATGGCGGGGCAGGCGACGATCGGGGCGTCGGCCGCCAGGAGGGTGGCCGCCGCCAGGTCGTCGGCCCGGCCGCCGGCCATCCGGGCGAGCAGGTCCGCCGTGGCGGGCGCCACGACCACCGCGTCCGCCTCGCGCCCGAGCTCGACGTGGTCGAGGGGGCGCTCCCAGAGGTCGGCGTGGACGGGGCGGCCCGTCAGCCCCTCGAAGGTGACCGCGCCGACGAAGCGGGCGGCCGACTCGGTGAGGACCACCTCGACCTCGGCGCCGGCCTCCCGGAGCCGGCGGACGAGAGGGGGGGTCTTGTAGGCGGCGATGCCGCCGGAGACCACGAGGAGGATCCGGCGGCCGTCGAAGGGTCGCACCGGCGGACCGCTCAGGCGCCCGGTCGGGGCGCGAAGGGGCCCCGGCCGCCGGGGGCGGGCGCCGGCCCTCCCGGCGGGACCGGCCCCCGGGTCACTCGCCGCCCGACGAGCCCCGCTCGACCAGCCGGTACTCCAGCTCGCCCGACGTCAGGGCCTCGAGGGCGACGGTGGTGAGCTTGCGGGGCCCGTACGGCGACATGTCGAGCGGGAGGGAGTTCAGCTCCCTCGCGTACTTCGCGGCCACCAGGACGCCCAGGTACTTGTCGCCGGCCTTCTCGGCCAGCTCCTCGGGCACGAAGACCTTCATCTCTGCTCCTCCGGAGAGTGGGGATGGTGCGGTTCGGGGGTCGTCCCCGGCCCGTCGCGCGGGCCCTCGCCGGGCCGCTCACACCGGGCCGGGGCTCCCGCCGTCACCGAGCTCGGTCTCGACGACGCGCCGGATCTCCTCGTCCAGGCCTCTCGCCACCTGTTCTACGCGATCACCCAGCCGAGGGATCCGCAGCTCCTCGGCCCTGAGGACCGAGTCGACCAGCTCCACCGCCCTCTCGAGGTCGTCGTTCACGATGACGTAGTCGAACTCGGACACGGCGGCGAGCTCCTCCTTGGCCGTCCGGAGCCGGCCGCGCAGCTCCTCCTCGTCCTCGCTCCCCCGGCCCAGCAGGCGCCGGACGATCCGGGTCCCGTCCGGCGGCAGGAGGAACACGGCCACCGTGCCGGGCACCTCCTCGCGGACCGACCGGGCCCCCTGGACGTCGATGTCGAGCAGCAGGTGCCGGCCCTCCTCCCGGGCGGCGCGGAGGGCGTCCTTCGGCGTCCCGTACAGGTGCCCGTGGACCTCCGCCCACTCGAGAAGCTCGCCCGCCTCGACCATCTCCCGGAACTCGTCCCGGTCCAGGAACCGGTAGTCGACCCCCTCCTCCTCCTCGGCCCGCGGCGGACGGGTCGTCGCCGAGACCGAGAACCGGACCCGCCCCCTGCGCTCCAGCGCCCGGCCCACCGTCGTCTTGCCCGCGCCGGAGGGGCCGGCCAGCACCAGGGGGAACCTGGGGGCCTCGAGGGCCCGCGTCACGACCGGTTCACTCGACGTTCTCGATCTGCTCACGGAGCCCCTCGATCTCGTTCTTCATCTCCACGACCTCCCGGGAGATCTCGGCGTCGTTCGCCTTCGCCCCGGTGGTGTTGATCTCCCGGTGCAGCTCCTGGACGAGGAACTTCAGGCGCTTCCCCACCGCCTCGTCCGAGGGGGCCGCCAGCAGCTCGCGGAACGACTCGACGTGCGACCGGGCCCGGACCACCTCCTCGCCCACGTCCCACTTGTCCGCGAGGACGGCGATCTCCCGGGCGATCCGGTCCTCGTCCCCCCCGTCCACCTCCTCGACCAGCTCCGAGGCCGCCTCGCGCAGCCTGCGCCGCTCCCGCTCCAGCCGCCGGGGCGCCAGCTCCTCGACCCTGTCGAGCCCCTCGTCGACGGCGTCGATCCGGGCCCGCAGGTCGTCCTGGAGCCGCTCCCCCTCCCGCTCCCGCATCCGGACCATGCCGTCCAGCGCGCGGTCCACGACCGCCTCCACGGCGTCGGGGTCCACGGTCTCGGCGGCGGTCGTACGGCGCTCGCGGAGCACGCCTCCGGCCCGGACGAGGAGCTGGAGGTCGGGCCGGCCCGGCAGGTCGTACTCGTCCTTGAGCCTCCGGAACGCGCTCAAGTAGGCCTCAACCCGGTCCTCGTCCAGCTCGAGCGAGGGCCCGCCGGCGTCGCCCTCGACGCGGACGGCCACGTTGACCCGTCCCCGCTCCACCCGGCCGCCCACCAGCTCGCGCAGCCGCGGCTCCCATTCGTCCGCCCCCCGCGGGAGGCCGAGGTCGACCCTGAGGTGCCGGGCGTTGACCGACCGCACCTCGGCCTCGACCGACGTCCCGTCGGCGTCCACGCTGGCCGAGCCGAAGCCGGTCATGCTGCGGATCATCAGGAGAGCACAAAGAGTAGCCGGCCCCGACCCCCCGCGTCAACGGCGACCGCCGGGGCGTTCGGGCCCGTCGGCCCTCCCCCGCCGGATCCGGCGGCCGGGCCCGCCGCGATCGTCCCCCCGGCGCTGCGCCGTCGCGTCGGGCCGGGCGCCGCGCTCAGTCGAAGAACACCCAACTGATTCCGACCACGTTGCGAATCGAGGGGAACGGCAGGTCGGCGAAGTCCCGCTGCTCCGAGCGCCGGGCGTTGTCGACGCGCCACCAGAGCCGGAACGTGTCGACGCGGATCACCACCTCGGTGTCGACGACGCTCTCCTCGGGGACGACCACCGGCGCGGGGTCCCCCGGGCGGGCCGTCCGCATCGGCCCGCGATAGCGGAGCGCCGCCGACGCGCGCACCTCCAGGTTGCCGCCATAGTAGGTGTCCTGGAACCGGAGCTCCCCGCGGGCGACGTCCCGCGGGACGTAGAGGGGGAGCGGCCCCGCGTCGACGTCGTTGCGCCGCCACCAGCCCTCGACCCGCAGGCGCTCCTGCAGCACCTCCATGGGCACCAGCGGCCCCGCCACCGAGCCCTCGGCCCCGAGGACCGTCGCCTCGGGGCCCGGAGCGAGGTCCCGGTCGAAGTGGCCTCCGAAGGGCATCTGGGCCCCCGCCGTGCGACGCGTCAGGCGTCCCTCGAGGCGATACGGCCCCACCTGCGCCTCGGCCGCGCCGGCCAGAGCGTCGACGGCCAGCGAGTCGGCGGCGCGCCCCGGCCGTGCGAGCCCCCGGTCGCCCGTGGCCGCCTCGGCCCGGAGCACCAGGTCGCCGGGCAGGCCCGTGCGGTACGTCACGCCTCCGGAGTAGGACGTCGCGGTGAAGGCGTCCCACGACCCGAGCTCGCCGGCCGCGTACACCGAGAGCCCCCGGGCCAGCCGGACCCCGGTCCGGAGCTCCGCCTCGAGGGTGGGGAGCCCGGCGCCGTC
>CAYZLN010000008.1:14441-16156 GCA_964479295.1 uncultured Gemmatimonadota bacterium | reverse complement strand
CCAGCCGGACCCCGGTCCGGAGCTCCGCCTCGAGGGTGGGGAGCCCGGCGCCGTCCCGGACCCGGGCGCCGCCCTCGACCGCGATCGGGCCGGCCGAGCCGGTGACGCCCAGCTCCGCGTGGGGCACGTCGTACGAGACCGGCTCGTCCTCCTCGTTCAGCCCGGGCGCGGGAGGGTCCGTGGACGTCCCCGCCTCGGTGAACCCCGGATCGCGGCTGATGCGTCCGCCCCAGACGTCGACCTGGAGCCCCTCGGTCACGTCCACCCTGCCGTGGAGGAGCAGCTCCGACCGGCCGAAGTCCTCCTCGAGCGTGGCGATGCGGTCGAGGGCGTCGCTGTGCCACAGCAGCTCGACGCCGGAGCGGTCGTCGAAGGGCATCCAGCTCAGCTTCCCCCAGGCGTCGAGGCGGTTGCCCGGCCCCGGCCCCGCGGCGACGTCCAGGTGGTCGAGGGCCGCGGCGACGGCGAAGTCCTGTCCGGCCCCGTTGGTGAAGACCCCGCGGATGAGCTGCGCCGACGGCTGGCCGGTGCCGCCGGAGATGCGGGAGTAGGCCTCCCCGCCGTCGTGCCGCGGGGTCGTCACGGAGACCACGACCTCGCCGGCGCGCCGGACGACCTCCAGCCGCTCCGTGCGGGCCAGCGGGATCCGGGCCAGGTCCGCCTGGGCGGACTCGAGCATCGGCAGCTCCCGGCCGTCGACCACCACGCGGACGGCACCGGGCCCCAGGAGGCCGTCGACGAGCTGGTGGGGGCCGAAGTGCAGGTTCGCGCGGAGCGGGAGGACGCCCGGGAGGTGGTCGGTGAGGAAGTCGGCGACCGTCAGGGCCGACGAGTCGAGGAGCTCCTTCCGGCTCCACCGGTGGACGTCGCCGGGTGACACCGAGTCGGCCCCCGCCCGGAGCCGCGGGAACGTCCGGGCCTCCTCCTGCGCGGTGTCGGCCGCGGCCTCCGTGGTGTCCGGCGGCGGGGCCGTGTCGGCGGGGGCCTCCCCGTCCTGCTGGGCCGCCAGGCCCGTGGCGACGAGCAGAGAGGCCAGCGCCGCCGCCGACGCGGCCCGCCGGAGGACGCCCCGGCCGCCGTCGCCCGGCACGGGCCGGTCGCCTGTCCCGCCCGGGCTCAGCGGCCTTCGATGTGGCTGACGATCCGCGCCCCGAACTCGGAGGTCGCCACCTTCGTCGCCCCCTCCATCTGCCGCTCGAGGTCGTAGGTGACGTACTTCTCCCGGATCGTGGCGACGATCGCGTCCCGCACGGCGTCGGCGGCCTCGTCCCAGCCCATGTGGTCGAGCATCATCGCGCCGGAGAGGATCACGGAGGTGGGGTTCACCTTGTCCATCCCGGCGTACTTGGGGGCCGTCCCGTGGGTGGCCTCGAAGAAGGCGATGTCGTCGCCGATGTTGCCTCCGGGCGCCATCCCCAGGCCCCCGACCTGGGCCGCCGTCGCGTCGGAGAGGTAGTCGCCGTTGAGGTTCGGCAGCGCGATGTGGTCGTACTCGTCCGGGCGGAGCAGGACCTGCTGGAACATCTGGTCGGCGATGCGGTCCTTGACGACCACCTTTCCCTCGGGCTTCTCGCCGTCGTGCTCCTCCCAGAGCTCGTCCTCGGTGAGGGTGCGGTCCCCGAACCGCTCCCGCGCCACCTCGTAGCCCCATTCCCGGAACGCCCCCTCGGTGAACTTCATGATGTTGCCCTTGTGGACGAGGGTCACCGAGTCAC
>CAYZLN010000008.1:11838-14341 GCA_964479295.1 uncultured Gemmatimonadota bacterium | reverse complement strand
GCCCCCTCGGTGAACTTCATGATGTTGCCCTTGTGGACGAGGGTCACCGAGTCACGGCCGTCCCGGATGGCGTCGCGGATCGCCATGGCGACCAGACGCTTGGTCGCGAACTCCGAGATGGGCTTGACCCCGATCCCGCTGCCCTCGCGGACCTCGGCGCCCATCTCCTCCGTCAGGAACCGGCGCACCCTCTCGGCCTCGGGGCTGCCGGCCTCCCACTCGACGCCCGAATAGACGTCCTCGGTGTTCTCCCGGTAGACCACGACGTCCATCTTCTCGGGCTCCCGGACCGGCGACGGCGTGCCCGGCAGCCAGCGGGCGGGCCGGACGCAGGCGTAGAGGTCGAGCTCCTGGCGGATGGAGACGTTCAGCGACCTGATGCCGCCGCCCACGGGGGTCGTGAGGGGGCCCTTGATGGCGACCCTGAACTCCCGCGCGGCCTCCAGGGTCTCGTCGGGGAGCCACTCCCCGGTCACTTCCTTGCCCTTCTCGCCGGCGTACACCTCCATCCACTGGATCTCCCGACGGCCTCCGTAGGCCTCGCGCACGGCCGCGTCCAGGACGGGCTGCGCGGCGCTCCAGATGTCGGGGCCGATGCCGTCGCCCTCCACGAACGGGACGACGGGGCGGTCGGGGACCTCGAGACCGTCCCCGGTGGCGCGGATCTTACCGCCCTCCGGCGGGACGTCGGCGAAGCGATACGGGGCCATGGGCGCTCCTCTCGGTGGGACGGGGCTCGCGGGCCGACGGCGACTGCTGCGCCCGCCGGCCGGGTCGAAGATATGGCGGCCTTCGGGCCCTCGTAAGTCGAGGAGGGCCGGGGATCGGCGGGTCCGCGCGGATGCGCCGCGCGGCCGCCCCGGCGGCCGCGGGCCGGGGGGATCAGCGCTCGTCCAGCGGCACCCAGCTCCGCTCGGAGGGGCCGACGTACTCCGCCCGCGGACGGATCAGCCGGTTGTCGGCGTGCTGCTCCATGACGTGGCCGGCCCAGCCGCCGATCCGGCCGGCGGCGAAGAGCGGCGTGTACAGGTCGAGGGGGATCCCGAGGGTGTGGTAGACGGTGCCGCAGTAGAAGTCGACGTTGCAGTTGATCCCCTTCCGCTCGAGCATGACCTCCTCGACCGTCCGGGCGATGTCGTGCCACTTCGGCTCGCCCAGCGAGGACGTCAGCTCGTCGGACATCGCCCGGAGGTGGGTGGCCCGGGGGTCCTCGGTGCGGTAGACACGGTGTCCGAACCCCATGATCCTCCGGCCCTCCTCGAGGGCCTCGTCCACCCAGCCGTCGGCGCGGTCGCGGTCGCCGATCTCCAGCAGCATCCGCATCGCCTGCTCGTTGGCGCCGCCGTGGAGGGCCCCGCGGAGGGCCCCGATCCCGCCCGTGACGGCGGAGTGGAGGTCGGAGAGGGTGGACGCGATCACCCGGCAGGTGAAGGTCGAGGCGTTGAGCCCGTGGTCGAGGTAGAGGAGCAGCGACGTGTCGAGGGCCCGGGCCTCGACCTCCCGCGGCGCCTCGCCCCGGAGCATGTAGAGGAAGTTCCCCGCGTGGGAGAGGTCGGGGTCCGGCGCCACCGGCTCCTCCCCCTCCCGCAGGCGGTGGAACGCGGCGATGATCGTCGGGATCTTGGCCACGAGCCGCTCGGCCTTGCGCCGGTTCGCCTCCGCGCTGCTCTCCTCGGAGTCGGCGTCGTACGTGCCCAGCGCGGAGACCGCGGTCCGGAGCACGGACATCGGGCTGGCCTCCGGCGGGATCTGCCGGAGGATCTCCAGCGCCCGGTCGTCCAGCGCCCGCTGGTCGGCCAGGCGGCCCCGGAACGCGTCGAGCTCCCGGCCGTCGGGGAGCTCGCCGTTCCAGAGCAGGTACAGGGCCTCGGGGTAGGACCCCTCTTCGGCGAGGTCGTGGATGTTGTAGCCCCGGTAGAGGAGGACCCCCTCCTCTCCGTCGATGAAGCTCAGGGACGTCTCGGACGCGACGACGCCCTCGAGCCCCTTGGCCACGATCTGTTCCGTCATCGCTCCCGTGCCTTTCGTTCCGAGTACCGCGGTTCCTGGCGGCGGGCCCTGCGGAAGCCCGCCGACGCGATCCGGGCCGCGGGAGCTCCCCTTCCCTCCCGGCGACCCCACCGTGTTCGTGTCGCCGGTCGTGCAAATTCCGTGACACCCCGGCGCAGGGGGCCGCCACGAAAAAAGGGGCGTCGCGTCGGGGAGCTTCCCCGGCGCGACGCCCCTTGCTCCGTCCCGGGCACGGCCGGGATCAGCTCGCGGCCGGCTCCGGCTCGGCGTCCACGAACTGGCTCTTCAGCTCCTCGGGGCCCATCGACTCGAACCGACCCGCGGGCAGCCGCACCCTCCGCTGGGGTTGCTGGGGATCGGAGAAGCAGACGAAGATCACCGACTCGTACTCCGTCTCGGGATCTTCCTCCTCGGGGTCCGGCCAGTAGACGTCCCGGGATGCCTGCCACGCCTTCCAGCGGCGCCCTTCGTCGTCGTAGAAGTGCTTGGTCAT
>CAYZLN010000008.1:8412-11738 GCA_964479295.1 uncultured Gemmatimonadota bacterium | reverse complement strand
CCTCCCGGACGCTTGCGGGGCCGGACGACGGGTCCGTAGTCTGCCCCGCCCCGGGCGGCCCCGTGCCCGCCGGAGCGTCCGGCGACCGCCCCCCGGGACGCCCCGACAGGAGAGGAGACGATGAGCCCCACCGGGACCGAGCCGACGACCCGCCGGCAGATCGAGGAGGCGGAGCGCTGGAGCGCCCGCAACTACGCCCCCCTCCCCGTCGTCCTCGACCGGGGGGAGGGATGCTGGGTCCGGGACGTCGAGGGCCGGAGGTACCTGGACATGCTCAGCGCGTACTCGGCCCTGAACCAGGGGCACCGGCACCCCGACGTCGTCGCCGCCCTCGAGGAGCAGGCCGGACGCATCACGCTGACCTCGAGGGCGTTCCACAACGACCGGATGGGGCCGTTCCTGGAGGATCTGTGCCGGGCGACGGGCTTCGAGAAGGCCCTGCCGATGAACACCGGCGCGGAGGCGGTGGAGACGGCGATCAAGGCCGCCCGCAAGTGGGGATACCGCCACAAGGGCGTCGAGCCGGACGGTGCGCACATCGTCGCCTGCGAGAACAACTTCCACGGCCGCACGACCACCATCGTGGGCTTCTCGACCGAGCCGCAGTACCGGCGGGGCTTCGGCCCCTTCACCCCCGGCTTCGAGACCATCCCCTTCGGCGACGCCGACGCCCTCGAGGACGCGATCACCGAGGAGACGGTGGCCTTCCTGGTGGAGCCGATCCAGGGCGAGGGCGGCGTGGTCGTGCCGCCCGACGGCTACCTGGCCCGGTGCGCCGAGATCTGCCGCGAGCACGACGTGCTGCTGCTGAACGACGAGATCCAGACCGGCCTCGGTCGCACCGGGAAGCTCTTCTGCGGGGACTGGGACGGGGTCCGGGGGGACGTCCTGATCGTCGGGAAGGCCCTGGGCGCCGGGGTCTACCCGGTGTCGGCGATCCTCGCCGACGAGGAGGTCATGCAGGTCTTCGAGCCCGGCGACCACGGGTCGACGTTCGGGGGCAACCCCCTGGGCGCGGCGGTGGGCCGCGCGGCCCTCTCCGTGGTCCTCGAGGAGGACCTGCCGGGCCGGGCCCGGGAGCTCGGGGAGTGGTTCATGGACCGGCTGCGGGCGGTGGACTCCCCCCACGTGGACCACGTGCGGGGCCGGGGCCTGATGATCGGGGTCGTGGTGAAGGAGTCGTCGGGGACGGCGCGTCCGTTCTGCGAGGAGCTCATGGAGCGCGGCATCCTCGCCAAGGAGACCCACGGGCAGGTCATCCGGTTCGCCCCTCCCCTCGTGGTGAGCCGGGAGGTGCTGGAGGACGCCATGGAGGAGATCGAGCCGGTCCTCCGGGGCGAGGGCGTGGACCTCGACGGCTGAGCCGCCGCCCGCCCGTCCGGGCCGGCACGGAGCCGGCGGCCGGAGAGGCCGGGAGAAACAAAAAAAGGAGGCCGGAGCCCGGCTCGACGCCGGGCCCAGCCTCCACGTCCTCGCGGGACGGCGCCGCGCGCCGCCCGCTCAGCCCCGGCCCGAGGTCACTCGACGTCGACCTCGATCTTCCGGGTCCTGGCCTGCTCCTCCTTCGGCAGGTGCACCCGGAGGACGCCGTTGTCGATCCGGGCGCTCACCTGGTCCGGGCTCACCGAGGACGGCAGGGAGAAGCTGCGGCTGAACTGGCCGGTCGAGCGCTCGCGCAGGTGCCACGTCCGGCCCTCGTCGGCGGACTCGGCCGTGCGCCGACCGTTCACCGTCAGCACGCCCTGGTCCACGGTGACCTCGACGTCGTCCCGGTCGAAGCCCGGGAGCTCGAGGGCGATCTCGTAGGCCTCGTCGGTCTCGAGGATGTCCGCGGCGGGCCGCCAGGCGGTCGTCGCGGCGCTGCGGCTCGGCGTGCCCATCAGGTCCTCGAAGAGGCGGTCGACCTCGCTGCGGAGGTCGGACAGCCGACGGAGGCCGGTGTCGTTGCGGCGGGTGCGGTTCATCGTGGGAAGCATGGATCTCCTCCTCGTCTCGGGTTTCCGGATCTTCGGGCTCGCCGTCGGGCCGGTCCCGCGTCGCGGGCCCGGCCGCCGGACGTCCCGGGGGCCGGTGCGGCGCCCGGGGCGCCTCGTTCCGTGGGACAGGAAATCGCAACCCGCGTGCCGGGCGAGAGGGGGTCCGAGGGGGGTATGGTCTGCCAGTTCTGCAGGGGACGCGCCGGCCTCGCGGCGCGACGCGATCGGGGCTGTCACGCCGGCAGCGCGGCCGGCGCGGGCCCGGCGCCGGGGCCGCCGTGAGACCCGGGCGACGGCACTCGGCCCCGGCGGTCACGCGGCGTCGCGCTCCTCCTTCATCCGGCGGATCTCGCGCTGCTGCTCCCGGAGCACCGCGACGACGCGATCCACGAGCTCCTGGGCCGTGTCCTTCGAGCGGGGGCGGTCGGTGAGGTCGCTGTAGTCGACGGGGTCCCCGAAGTAGACGTAGACGTCCTCCCCGGTGCGGGGGAGCCGGCTGCCGACCGGCAGCACCCGGTTCATCCCGTCGATCGTCACCGGGACGACCGTGGGATGGGTGCCCAGCGTGACCAGGCCGGCCCCGGGCCGGCCGTCGCCGATGCTGCCGTCCCGGGTCCGCGTGCCCTCGGGGAAGAGGATCATCACGCCGTCCCTCAGGGCGCGGGTCATCCGGTAGAGCGCCTTGATGTCCCTGCGGCCCTCCTTGATCGGGATGGCCCGCCACAGGTCCGACAGCAGCGCCAGCAGGCGGCTGTCGAAGAAGTTCTCCTCCGCCGCCGGGTTCCACGGCACCAGATGGGGCTTCCACCAGCACTGGGGGTAGAACGCCGCGATCCCCACGAGCCAGCTGTCGATCATCGACTGGTGGTTGCTCAGCAGGAGCGTGTTCGGCTCCTCCGGCACCCGGTCGCGGCCGACGACCCGGGTCCGGTTCAGCACGAAGAAGAGGACGAACCCCACGATCGCGGTGACGTTCGTCCAGAGGTAGCTGGCGAAGGGCCAGATCAGGTTGAAGACCCGTCCGCGGTGCTCCGCCCGGTAGGCTTCCCGTGCCATGTTCCGACTACATGCGGGTGTACCCGGGACCGCTCCCGCCCTCCCGGGGCGTCCAGCGGGGCCCCAGGACGTCGGTGGCCTTGCAGTCGATGCAGTTGGGGGCGTTGACGATCAGCCGGTCGCCGTCGCGCTCGTAGACCCCCGCCGGGCACATGTGCTCGTAGAACTCGGCCACCTCCGGCGGGACGTCCTCGCCCACCACCAGGTGGCTCGGGATGTCGTCGCGGGTGGCGTTGCCCGAGCGGAAGACCGCGTCCTCCTTGCTGAGCCCGGGCGCCTCCGCCCCGCCGTCCC
>CAYZLN010000008.1:3432-8312 GCA_964479295.1 uncultured Gemmatimonadota bacterium | reverse complement strand
CGCCTCGTGGAGCGTCCGGCCGGCGAAGATCCCCGACTGCACGGCGTAGTGGATGCCCTTGAGGGACGGGACGTCCACCAGCCCCGCGGCGTCGCCCACGACGAGCGCCCCGTCGCCGTGGAGCCGCTCGGGCAGCGACCACCAGCCGCCCTCCGGGATGGTCTTTCCGCCCCATTCAGCGAGCTCCCCGTTCTCGACGTACGGGCGGACGAGAGGGTGCCTCTTGAGCCGCTGCAGCAGCCGGTGGACGTCGAGCTGCTGCTGGGGGTAGTCGAGCCCGACGACGAGCCCGAGGGCGACGAGGTCGTCGGCCATCGGGTACACGAAGCTGCCCCCGAAGACGTCGTCCGGGAGCGGCCAGCCCATGGTGTGGATCACGGAGTCCGGCGCGTCCGCGGTCTCCCACAGCTCCTTCACGCCGAGGGCGTAGATCTGGGGGTTCTCCGCCCCGACGCCCTGCCAGCGGCGCCAGGCCTGCGTCAGCGAGCCGCGCGTCCCCTCGGCCAGGACCGTGACCCGGGCCTCGACGTCGGTGGGCGGCATGTACCCGCTCCCCGGCTCCCCCTCCCGGTCGAGCCCGGAGGGGGTGGTGCGGACGCCGCGGACCCGGTCGTCGTCCACCAGGAGGCTGTCGGCGGGGAAGCCGGTGAAGAGGTTCACGCCGAGGTCCTCGGCCCGGTCCCCCATCCAGCGGACGATCTCGCAGATGGACGCCACCCAGTTCCCGTGGTTCCGCATCGTCGGCGGGGTGGGGATCCGGACCTTCCCGTCCTCCCTCAGAAGGTACACCCGGTCGGAGGGCGCCGGACGCCGGAACGGGAGGTCCTCCTCCGGGACGTCGGGGAAGAGCTCGCGGAACGGGCCCGGGTCGACCACGGCCCCGGAGAGGCAGTGCTCGCCGAGGCCCTCGCTCTTCTCGAGCACCCCGATCTCGAGGTCCGAGAGGGCTTCGTCCTCCCGGGCCCTGCGGGCGAGCTCGATCGCCCCGGCCAGGCCCGCGGGGCCGGCGCCCACGAAGAGCACGTCCAGGGGGAGGGCCTCCTCCCCGGGCTCCTCGCGGACGACGAGACGCTCCATGGGCAGCTCCGGCCGGTGGTCCGAAGGCCGGAAGCGCCCGTCCGCTCGTTCGTCACCGCTCATGCTCGTTCCCGTCGCTCCCGTGTCGGCTCGTGGAGTGGGCGGAGGCCCGTCGCCGGGGCCCGCCGGGCCGGATCCGGTCGGCCGACCAAAATGGCGCGCCGGGGGCCGCGGGCAAACCCGTCGGGCCGGGCTCAGGGCCGGCCGGCCCCCTCACGCCCGTGGCGCCGCAGGATCTCGAGCGTCTCCTCCACCGGCAGGGCCTCGGCCCTGCGGCCGCCCCGGCCCTCGACGGTGGTGGCCCGGAGCAGGGAGTTGACGACGGCCTCCTCGGTGGCCTCCACCGCCCCCCGGAAGAGCGCCGAGAGGACGCGTCCGTCCCGGACGGGGCCGTCGGCCGCCCCCTCCGTCCCGGGGCCGCGGGGTCGCGTCGAGAAGGCCACGGCGTAGTCCCCCGACCCGTGGCCCATGGTCGAGCCGGTCCGGGCCACGCCCAGGAAGGTCCGGCGGGCCAGGCGCCGGAGCTCGAGGGGCGCCAGCGGCGCGTCGGTGGCGAGGACGATCATCACCGATCCCCCGCCCTCTTCCCCGCCGGGCCCGTGGTACCCGTCCCGGCCCAGCTCCCGGCCGACGGGCACGCCGTCGATCCGGAGGCGCCCGCCGTAGTTGGTCTGGACGAGGACGCCGACCGTCCACCCGCCTCTCCCCTCCGCCAGGCGCCTGGAGGCCGTGCCCACGCCCCCCTTCCACCCCAGCGCGAGGGTGCCCGTCCCGGCCCCGACGCTCCCCTCCTCGACGGGGCCGCCGTCGGCCGTGCGCAGCGCCTCCCGCACGTGCTCCGGCCGGACGGGGCGGGCCCTCACGTCGCTGAGCCAGCCGTCGTTCGTCTCGCCGACCACCGGGTTGATCGAGCGCACGTCCCGGTTGGCCGGAATCGCCAGCATCGTGTCCACGAGGGCGTCGGCGGCCCGGAAGACGCTGAGCGTCCCGGTCAGAAGGATCGGGGTCTCGATCTCCCCGAGCTCGTCGACCTGGCTCAGCCCCACGAGCTTGCCGAACCCGTTCCCCACGGCGATCGCCGCCGGCACCTTCTCGCGGAAGAGGTTGCCCCCGTGGGGGAGCACCGCGGTCACGCCGGTCCGCAGGGAGTCGCCCTCCCGGATCGTGGCGTGCCCGACCCGGACGCCCTCCACGTCGGTCACCGCGTTGAGCCGCCCGGGCGCCATGGTCCCGATCTCGATCCCCACCTCGCGGGCCCTCGGCCGGTCGCCGTCCCCCGCCTGGGCCCCGGCGACCCCGGGGGCGGCCGCCAGCAGCCCCGCGGCGGCGAGGACCGCCGCGCCCCCGGCCCTCCCCCCGCCCCCGCCGGCGCGCCCGTCGACCAGGCGCCGGGCCCAGGCCGAGACGGCGAAGCCCGCCGCCGAGAGGAGGACGACGAGGGGTCCGGTGGGCAGGTCGAGCCCGAGGGCGCCGGAGAGGCCCCAGGAGAGGAAGAGCCCCCCGGTGACCGCCGCCGCGCACGCCGCGGCGGCCAGCGTCATCATCCGCCCGAGGGAGCGCGACCAGTGGCGGGCGGTGGCCGCGGGGATGGTCACCAGGGCCACCGCCAGCAGGACCCCGACGACGCGGATCAGCAGCACGACGACGAGGGAGGTCAGCGCCAGGAGGGTCAGCACCACGGCGTCGACGGGAACGCCGACCACCTCGCAGAACTCCTCGTCGAAGACCACCCCGCGGACGACGGGGAACCAGGCGACCACCGCCCCCACCAGCAACAGGTCCAGGGCCGCGGCCAGCCACAGGTACGTCGGCGAGACGAGGAGGATGTTCCCGAAGAGGTAGGAGGTGAGGTCGGGGGCGTAGCCGGGCACGGCCGTCACGAAGACGATGCCCACGGCCATCCCCACCGCCCAGGTCATCATCACCAGCGTCTCCAGCCCCTGGTGGAGCCGCCGGTAGGCGGCCCCGATCCCCACCCCGGACGCCATCCCGAACCCGGCGGCGCCGAGCATCGGGTCGAAGCCGGCGAAGTAGCCCAGCCCCAGGCCGCCGAACGCGGCGTGGGCCAGCCCCCCGGAGATGGCGGCGACCTCCTTGACGACCACGTAGGTGCCCACGATGCCGCAGGCGACGCTGGCCAGCAGGCCGCCCACCAGGGCCCGCTGGAAGAACGCGTGCTCCAGGGCCTCCGTCATCCTTCCTCCTCGCCGTGGTCGCGGAGGATCCGATGCCCTTCCCCGTGGGTGACCATCTCGACCCGGCCCCCGTAGGCGGCCTCCAGCACCTCCGGGGTCACGTCCTCGGAGCCGTGGTACCAGAGCCGCCGGTTGAGGCACGCCACCGACTCCACCTCCCGGGAGATGACGCCCACGTCGTGGGAGACCAGGATGACGGTCATGCGCTCGCTCAGCTCCTCGAGCATCTCGTACAGGTTCTCGCCGACCCGGGTGTCCACGCTGGCCGTCGGCTCGTCGAGCAGGAGGACCTCGGGCTCCATCGCGAGGGCCCGGGCGACGAGGGTGCGCTGGAGCTGGCCGCCGGAGAGCTCCCCGACGTGACGGTCGCTCAGCGCCTCCAACTCCATCAACGCGAGGGCGCGGCGGGCCGCCTCCCGGGCCTCGTCGTCGTAGCCCAGCAGCGGCCGTGCGTCCCCGAGACGCCCCATGAGGACGACGTCCCGGACCCGGACCGGGACGTCGGGATCGAAGCGGGCGAACTGCGGCACGTACCCGACCCGGCCCCGGGCGTCGGAGGGGGAGCCCCCGAGGACGCGCACGCGTCCCCGGTCGGGCTCGAGGAGCCCCAGGACCAGCTTCAGGAGCGTCGTCTTGCCGGCGCCGTTGGGGCCGATCACCCCGAGGAACGCGCCCCGCCGGACCGAGAGGTCGACGTCCTCGAGGACCGGCACGCGCCCGTAGGAGAACGAAACTCCCTCGAGCTCCACCGCCGGCCCGTCGCCGCCTCCGCCGCTCACCGCGCCGACGGACCGGGCGGGCCCGGAGGCCGGGTCGCGGGCCCCGACCGGCGAGGGGGGCGGAAGGAGGCGGCCAGCCGCCGGGCGACCTCCACGATCGCCGAGTCCCAGTCCCGGGCGAGGGGATCCACCGTCCGCACCCGGCCCCCGGAGAGCTCGCCGGCCACCACCCGGGCCGCCTCCTGCGAGAACTGGGGCTGGACGAACACCGTGTGGATCCCCGCCTCCCTGGCGTGCGTGACGATCTCGGCGAGCTCGGCGGCGCCGGGCCCGGCCGGCCCCCGGGCGATGGCCATCTGGCGGAGGCCGAAGTCGCGGGCAAGGTAGCCCAGCGCCGGGTGGAAGACGAGGAACGCCCGCCCCCGGTGCGGCTCCAGCCGGCGGGCCACCTCCGCCTCCACGCTGTCGACCGTCGCGGTCAGCGCCCGTGCCCGGTCCCCGAGGTCGGGGGGCGGCGCCTCGAGCGCGTCCTCCAGCGCCGCCCGGACGGTGCCGACCATGCCCCGGGCGCACGCCGTCGACAGCCACAGGTGGGGGTCGCCGGACAGCTTCCGGCAGCCCCGGCCCGCGGGGACCACCGTCATCTCCGGGTTCGAGGCGGCGAGGGCGTCCAGCCATTCCGCCTCGAAGGGGAACCGGGGGTGGCCGACGGCCACGTAGAGATCGGCCCGGGCCACGACGCGCATCTGGCGGGTCGTCGGCTCGTAGGTCGCCGGGCTCGCCCCGGGCGGCACCATCACGGCGATCTCGGCCCGGTCCCCGACGAGCCGCTCCACGAACCAGGCGAGCGGGGGCACGGAGACGACGACCACCGGGCCCCGTTCCCCCG
>CAYZLN010000008.1:0-3332 GCA_964479295.1 uncultured Gemmatimonadota bacterium | reverse complement strand
CGGTCCGCCGGCGGCTCTCCGCAGCCGGCGAGCGCGGCGGCCATCATCGCCGCCGCCCAGGCCACCCCCAGCCCCGCGCGGGTCGTCGCGCGTCCGGTCTCCAGCACGTTTCGCGTCACTCCTCCCGGGTGGCGTCGTCCTCGTCGGCGCTCCGTCACGACGGCGGCCCGCCGTCGGGTCCGTCGCGGCCGCGGCAGCCCCTCGAGCCGGCAGTATAGCCGGCGTCCGGCCGGGCCCACCAGGTTTGCGTCGCCCCCGCACCGACGGAAGGTTGGGCCCCATGCGACACGACCGCGACGCCGGAGGTTCCCCGGAGGTCCGCGAACGGAAGGACGAGCTCCGCGAGCGGGTCTGGGGACGCCTCGAGGACGAGGGCGCGAGCCGGTTTCCCGGCGCCCGGGGACGCATCCCCAACTTCACCGGCGCCGAGGAGGCCGCCGCCCGGCTGGCCCGCACGGAGCCCTGGGGGCGTGCCGGGGCGCTGAAGGCCAACCCCGACTCGCCGCAGTGGCCGGTCCGCCAGCGGGCCCTGGAGGAAGGCAGGACCGTCTACATGGCCGTCCCGAAGCTCGCCGACGAGCGGCCCTTCCTCCTGCTGGACCCCGACGAGATCGAGGCCTCGCCCCGTGAGGCGTCGTCCATCAAGGGGGCCGGCCGCTCTGCCCGGCCGGTGCACGTGGACGAGCTGGCCCCCCTCGACGCGGTGGTCACCGGGTGCGTGGCGGCCTCGGCCGACGGCGCGCGCCTCGGCAAGGGCGGCGGCTTCAGCGACCTCGAGTTCGCGGTGGCCCGGGAGGCGGGCCTGGTGGGCCCCCGGACGCCGGTGATGACCACGGTCCACGAGCTCCAGGTCGTGGACGAGGGCGAGATCCCCATGACCGACCACGACATCGTCCTGGACGTCATCGCCACGCCCGAGCGGGTCGTGGAGGTGGACGCGGACCGCGACGGCCCCGCCGGCGTGGACTGGAGCCTCCTGAGCGAGGAGAAGATCCGGTCGATCCCGCTGCTGCAGCGGCTGCGCCGCGAGGCGGGAGCGGGCGGATGAGAGCGGTACCGAGCGATCGCAGCCGACGTACAGGCCCAGAGGGAGAGGAGCCGATGGAAGCGAACGACGTGTGCGGTTCGGACCCGGCCCGCGGAGGGCCGCTCCGGGCGGCGGGCGGGGCCCTGGCGGCCGCGGCCGCGGCGTGGGCCCTCCTGGCGGCGGCCCCCGACCGGGCGGCCGGCCAGGGCTTCGGGATCTACGAGCACGGCACCTGCACGATGGCCCGGGGCGGCGCGGCCGTGGCCGAGCCGTGCGACGACGGCTCGGCCATGTACTTCAACCCGGCCGGGCTGACGTCGACCGACGGCCTGACGGTCTCCGCCGGCGGCACCGTCATCTCCGCCTTCGGCCAGTTCACGGCCGACGCCACGGGGGAGGAGTTCGACCTCGAGAACGACCCGATCCCGGTGCCCCACGGGTACGCGGCCTACGGCGTGGACGACCGGCTCGCCGTCGGACTCGGCGTCTTCGTCCCCTACGGCCTCGAGACGAAGTGGCCGTCGGACCGGGAGACCGGGTTCGAGGGCCGTTTCGACGGCTACGACAACAGCCTGCAGTCGATCTACGTCCAGCCGACCGTCGCCTACCGGCCCACCGAGTGGCTGTCGCTGGGCGCGGGCCTCGACGTCGTCGTGAGCACGGTGGAGCTCAACCGGCGCCTGGACCTCTCGCGGCAGGCGGTCCCCGGCGCGGGCGTCACCTTCGGGCAGCTCGGGATCCCGCCCCGCACCGACTTCGCCGACGCCACGCTGGACGCCGACCCCTCCACCGGCATCGGCGGGAACTTCGGGGTGCAGGTGCGGGCGACGGAGGACGTCACCTTCGGCGCCCGGTACACCACCGAGGTCACCATCGACTACGAGGGGGACGCCGCCTTCGAGCAGGTGGCCACGGGGCTGACCGTGCCGACGGACCTCGAGATCGGCGGCACCACGGTCCCGGCCGGGACGTCCTGGGACCAGGTTGTGGCGCCCCTCTTCCAGCCCGGCGGCACGCTCGGCGACCAGGCCGTGAACACGTCGATCACCATGCCCGACCAGCTCGTGGCCGGCGTGGCCTACCGCCCGAGCGACCGGCTGCTCCTGGAGGCCGACTGGCAGTGGGTCGACTGGTCGGACTTCGACCGGATCGTGATCGACCTGGAGCGGGCGCCCGACAGCGAGCGGATCCAGGACTACGGCGACACCCACGGCGTCCGGCTCGGCGCCGAGTACGACCTCGACCGGAGGTTCGACCTCCGCGCCGGCTTCATCCACCACGGCGCGGCGGCGCCGGACCAGACCGTCACGCCCCTGCTGCCCGAGGCCCGGCGGAACGAGTTCACGGCCGGCCTCGGGGTGCAGATCACGCCCGTCGTCTCCGTGGACGCGTCCTACCAGTACATCGCCCAGAAGGACCGCCGCGGCCGCGTCACGGGCCCGCCGCCGGGCCAGGCCCCCACGACGGCGCTCAACAGCGGCCTCTACAGCTTCGGCGCCCACCTCTTCGCCACCACCGTCACCCTCGACTTCTGACCAGCCATGCCTGAGACCACACCGACCACCGGACGGCGCGGGAAGCGCGAGGACGAGGCAGGCGGCCGGACGGAGCCGGGCGGCCGACGCCGCGAGGGACGGGCCCGGGGCGCCGCCCTGCGCCTCGGCGCGCTGGCCGCCGCCGCTG
Organism: uncultured Gemmatimonadota bacterium; assembly: GCA_964479295.1. GTDB lineage: Bacteria > Gemmatimonadota > Gemmatimonadetes > Palauibacterales > Palauibacteraceae > CAYVFM01. The sequence continues at coordinate 622 of CAYZLN010000008.1, read as the reverse complement.
CCCTCCTCTTCACCGCCTGCGACGACGAGGCGCTCATGCCGCCGGAGGCGCCGCAGGGCGGCGAGCTCTTCGAGAGCTACGTGGCGCTCGGCGCGAGCATCACGGCCGGGTTCCAGTCCAGCGGCATCAACGACAGCACGCAGCGGGAGGCGTACCCCGCGAAGCTGGCCGAGCGGATGGGGACCGACTTCGGGCTGCCCCTCCTCCAGGCACCCGGATGCCCCCCGCCCTTCACCGACATCCTCGCCGGCGAGCGGGTCGGCGGGGGCACCGGGGACACCTGCGCGCTCCGGAGCACGCCGGTCCCGGACGTCGTCCACAACGTCGCGGTGCCCGGGGCCGAGGTGGGCGACGTGCTCGACAACACCGGCGAGGGCAGCAGCGCCAACACCCTGACGCAGCTCATCCTCGGCGGCCGCACCCAGATCGGGGCGGCGGCCGACGCCGGGCCCACCTTCGCGACCGTCTTCGCCGGGGGCAACGACGTGCTGGACGCGGTGCGGGCCGGCGATCCCTCGCTCGTCACCCCGCCCGAGACCTTCGCGAGCGAGTACGGCGAGCTGGCCAGCCGGCTGTCCGAGACGGGGGTGGAGGGCGCCGTGCTGATCGGGATCCCGAACCT
>CAYZLN010000007.1:0-21716 GCA_964479295.1 uncultured Gemmatimonadota bacterium | reverse complement strand
CCACTGCAGGCGACAGCCAGAAAGCAGGCCAGGACGGTCATCAGGCTCCCCATCTGGAGGGGCCGGGATCGCTCCCGGACGCGGGGGCGGGCGGATGGTGGAATAGACTCTGGTCGGTGCCCTTGCGTCAAGGGCTGATCGCTGTGACCGGTCACCTCGGGCCTCCTGTATATGGAAGTCGCCGGCCGTCCGCCGGAATCGGTCCGACAGCCAGCGATTTGTTGCGTTCGTGCCACACCTACAGCCGTAGAAAAACGACCGCCTCCTCCTCGGGGGGAGGGTCGCCGCCGGTGGCGTCGCTCGCGGCAGGAGGCTCTATGTTCGAGAACCGGGCCAGAGGCCAAGTGATTGTAGCACAACAGGTTGTAATTTCACCGGAGTGCCGGGACGCGGCATTCTTTTCAGGTCGCCGGCACTTTTTTCAGAGGCATGAAGGCGGTCGAGGGGAAGCAGGAGCCCGTCTGGCGACCGCCGCGCAGGGGGGGCAGGCGCGGCCGGGAGGTGGGATGCCGGACGTCCGGAAGACGCCTCGGGTCGGGAGGAAGGCGCGTGCCGGGTGCCGGACGGCCGGAATGAAGGTGCCCGGAAGACCGCCGCCCCCGAAGCGGAGCAGGCTGTGAGGCCTCCGTGAGCTCCCCTCAGCCGCCGGGAGCCACCAGCTCCTCGAGCCGGTCGAGATCGCCGCGGGACATGCGGCTGTGGACAGGAAGGGTGAAGAGGCTCTCGGCCAGGGCCTCGGATCCGGCCAGCGACCGGGGCGTCGCGCCGTCGCCCGCCCCGGTCGGGACCTCCCGGAACGCCTCGAGCCTGTCCAGCGGCTTCGGGTAGGCGGGCATGACGCCCAGCCGGCGGGCACCGGGAGAGGAGAGCCGGGCCCGGGTCGCCTCCCCACGAGCCACCACCGGCAGCCGAAGGTAACCCGGTGACCCGGCAGGCGGGGGCTCCACCGCCGAGAGGGCGTCCGTCTCCTGGACACGCCGGAGCAGACGGTCGGCCCGCCGCCGCCTGTGGTCGGCCGCCCGGAGGCTGGCGGCCCAGCTCCCCTCCAGGACGGCCAGGCACGCCGGGGCGATGCCCCGGGGCGGCAACGGGGGACGGTACGTGGTCTCCCCGAGCCCGAGAAACGGGAGGGCCGCGGGCAGGCCGTACAGGGACGGCCGGGCGAGAGCCGACTGCGCGGCGGCGACCGCCAGCTCGCGCGCCCCCCTGCCCGGAGGAGGCAGCGCCACCTCGCCGGCGGCCTCGAGCACCGCCTCGCCCGCCGCGTCGTGGGCCAGGAGGGCGCCCCCTCCCCCGCCGCTGAGGCCCTTGCCCCGGCCGAAGCTCAGCACCGCGACCGAGCCGAACGAGCCCAGCGGATGTCCCCGGTACGACGCCCCGACACCCTGGGCGGCGTCCTCGACCACCAGCGCACCGGCCTCCTCCGTCGCCCCGGTCACCTCGTCCAGGTCCACGGGGACGCCGTACAGGTGGGCCGCCACCACCGCCCCGACGCCGCTCCCGACCGCCCGCCGGAGCGAGGAGGGGTCGGGCGAGAGGGTGCGCCGATCCAGATCGTAGAGCACGGGCTCGGCGCCTGCGCCCCGGACCGCCGTGATCAGGTCGTAGCAGCCGAAGCCCGGCAGCGCGACGCGAGAGGTGTCCCGAATTGTCGCCGCCCCGGCCAGCGCGAGGGTGAGTGCCGAGGTCCCGCTGTCGGTGAAGAGCACGCGCCGCGCCCCGTAGCGGCGGGCGACGCGGGCCGCCATCCGGCCCCGGAGAGCGGTGTCGCCCGTCACCAGCGCCCGCAGTCCGGCGGCGAGGGCCCGCGCCGGGACGGGCGAGTGGACCGGGGGGACGCGGCGGAGGGGGCTCACGCTCAGGGCCGCCTTCCGTCCCCGGGCGCCCCCGCCGGGGGGAACCGATCCCGCACCCGTCTCCCCAGGTCGCGCCACGGCACGAGCGCGGAGTAGAGCACCGCCCACTCGAAGAAGGGCGCCTTCATCGCCAGGAAGATCCCGACGTGCATGGCGATGCCGATCGGGACGTAGACCAGCGCCAGCGCGGGAAGGAGGAGAACCAGGAAGAAGGTCCCCTCGAACGCCACCGTGAGCCAGGAGAGCAGCTCCGCGACGTGATGGTGCTCCCCGAGCCACACCCCGATCGCGCTGTCCCAGCGAAGTCCGTCCCTCATCAGGTAGTACTGGAGGGTGAACCCGTTCATCCAGTCCCCTCCGGCGTTCTGGATCTTGCTCACGGCGGCCGAGAGGTAGGCCAGCGAGAGCGTCCAGGTGATGAGAAGCAGCGGCCAGCGGGCATGCTCGCTCTCGGCGTCCAGGACGCCCTGCTCCTCCGGCTCCGACCCTCCGCCGCCCGGACGCCGCCGACGGCGGATCTGGTCGACGGAGACGACCTCCCCGGACGGGCCCAGGGCGAGGATCGCCAGGGCGATCATGAGGAGGGCCTCCGGGTGATGGACGTCGCCGACGAACGAGTACGCGTGGGCCTGGAGGAACAGGCTCGTCACCGCGAGGACCGCGAGGCTGACCCGGGTGAACAGCCCCATGACCGCGAGCGCCGCCGCCGCGACCGCCACCCAGTAGAGGGTCTCGAGCACCTCGAGGCCCGGGCGATACGTCCACCCGAAGGGCCAGATCAACGCGTGCAGCACGGGCAGCGGGTCGTACATGAAGTCGGGGAGGGACGCCTGCCGGGCCAGGACCTCCCCGTGGTCCAGCCGGACGAGATGCTGGAGCTGGTAGCCGGCGACGCAGATCCGGCACACCGCCAGGTTCACGAGAGGCGCCGGCGAGAACCAGTACCGGTTCCACAGCCTTCCGAGTCGCCCGATCACGGCTCGACGGGCGGGTCGAGCCGGAACTCCTTCACCAGGACCGGCGGAGCGGGCTCGCCCCCCGCCTCCCGGAGGACCAGCGGATGGTGGTACAGACGGAACGCCGCCAGCGAGCGGCCGGTCCGTTCCGCGTACCGCCGAGCGTAGCCCAGGACGTCGCTGGTGTCCTCTCCGACCATGCTGGAGACCAGGCCGCGGCGGAGCCACCACAAGTCGAACCCGATATCGGACGGCTCGATGCGCACCTCCGTGGAGTCCGCGAGCACCCCGTGGAGACGCTGCCGGGGGATGGTGTCGCCCTCGTAGTGGGTACGGTCGTACATCGGATAGTCCACGAAGGGCCACAGGAACGGCGGCTTTTCGACGGGGCCCGGGGTGAGACGGAGGACGGCGATCCCCTGAAGCGCCAGCACCCCGACGATGACGGCGCTCGCGAGGAGCTTGCGGCTCGTCATCGTCGCTCACCTCCCGGTCGACCCCGGCGGCGGATCAACGCGGCGGAGAGCCCCCGACGGTCGGGCCCTCCTCCGGCCGCCTCCTCCGCCTACGGGATGTACCGGACGATCCGCGGCCCCAGGGCCGTCGCCACGGGGACGGGGAGCTTGCGCCAGACCTTCGGGCCCCACGACCAGGCGTCGTCGTCGGGGGTGGGCGTGGCGTCCACGCCGTCCTCCGACCACTGGTACCACCAGAGCTGCTCGTCCCGGGTGCCCCACTGTTTCTTGAACCGATGGGTACCGCTGCCGGGCTCGCAGCGGCCGAAGTTGAACAGCTCCAGCCCCTCCTCGCAGGCCCGCTCCATGAACGACCAGTAGACCAGCATGTTCGGGGCGACCTTCCGGTAGTCGATGAGATCCGAGGCCCAGGTAATCTCCACCTCGTCCGACCATCGAAGCCCGCATCCCCCCGCGACGGGCCGGTCGTCCAGCCACGCGCACCCGAACCAGACCCGATCCGGGAACTCGTCGGCGAGCGCTTCGAACAGCTCCCGGGGCTGGGCCGGGGTGCCCAGATCGCGCATGTGACGGCGGAAGACCCGGTAGAACGGCCCGAGCTGGTCGCGCCCGAAGCGGATCTCGACACCTTCCTTCCGGGGCTTCCTCACCTGGTTGCGGACCTTGGAGTCGAAGTCGTCCCAGAGCGTCTCCGCCTCCTCCGGCAGGTCGAGGACGACCGTGATCCTGCGGTGCGAGGCCTCCAGCTCCGTCGACACCGGGTGCCGGCTGCGCAGCTCCATGAGGTCGGCCTTCTCGTCGCGCGCCTCCTCCGCCGCCGCCTCGGCCAGGGCGCCGGACGCCTCGTCCTCCCCGAGGGGGCCTCCGTAGTTCACGTAGGGCATCGAGACCAGGTAGTGGCCGAAGACCGGGCTCGCGACCCGGACCAGCGGGAGCACCGCCCGGAGCTCCCCCGACCCGTCCCGGGCGGCCAGGTACGGGCAATCGAGGCCGTGGACCCGCTCCACCACCCGGCGCCACCCCCAGAGATGGAACGGCGTCCACCCCTCCTGGTCGCGGACGAAGGCGTCCCACTCCGCCGCCGTTCCGTCGAACACCGTCACGTTCACGATGCGCTCTCCCCTGCCTTCGGTTCCCGCTGCCGGGCGGTCTCCTCCGCCGCTCCGTCCGTCCGCCCCGACGCCGGCCCGTCCGTGCTCCCCCGGGCCTCTCCGGCCGTCGGCCGGTTCCGGTCCCGGTCGGCCCCACAGCGCCACACCTCGGCGACGTTCCGCTGATGATCGATCCGGACCGGGTCGACCCGGGCGCTCAGGCGGCAGTGCCGCCACACCCACTCCCGCGCCCGCCCGAGCCCCTCGAGCCCGAAGCCGCCCTGGCTGTGGACGTACGGGACGACCCACAGATCGGCGTCGGGCGACCGGTCGGCGACGGACCGGCGGATCGAGTCGAGCCGCGCCGTGTCCCGCCGCAGGGGCCGCGACTCCAGCGACGGGGTGTAATAGTTGAACGGTCCCCGGTTGTCCGCCAGGACCAGGTCGCCGGGGCCCGCCCCGTCGGCCACGTGGCGGGCCGCCTCCCGGAAGTCGGGCCGCCCCCCGTCGACGTAGTGCGAGACGAAGGACGGCAGGCCGGTGGCGACCACCGCCCCCGCCGCGACCGCCCCGACGACGAGCCGCCGGGCCGACGGGCCCCGCGTCGTCCGGACGAGGCGGTCGAGGAAAGCCCCGCCCGCCAGGAAGACGAGCGGAGCCGTGGCGAAGAGGAACCCGGTGTGCACGGAGACGAACTCGCCCAGCGCCCCCATGACGACCAGGGGCACGGCGATGGCCGCGGCCAGGAACCCGGCGAGCTCGCGGCGGCCGTCCAGCCACAGAAGCAGGACGCCGCCCGCCGCCGCCAGCGCCGGCCCCGCCGAGAGCCGGACACCCCAGGAGACGGCGACCCAGATCCCGCCGATCCCCCACTCCTGGTCGTGGGCCACCCACTGTGAGAGCGTCGCCCACGCCGCCGCCAGCCCGCCGGCCGCCGCCAGCGCCACCGCCCCCAGCAGGAGCGAGCGGCGCCGGCCCTCCGACCGGGCGAAGGCCCAGCCCCCCAGCCAGACCACGAACCCCGCCACCGGGAGCACGGCGGTGGGATGGGCGAGCCAGGCCAGGGCCGTCGCCGCGAGCCCGGTGGCGAGCCACCCGCGGCTCCGCTCCCGCACGGAGAGGTAGAGGGCGACGGGGGCGACGGCAGCCAGCAGGAAGACCAGCGTGTAGTAGCGGGCCCACTGCGACCAGGCCAGGTGCCACGGACTGAGGAGCGCCAGCAGGCCCGCCCAGAGCCCCACCCGGCCGTTCGCCACCCGGCGGCCGACGAGCGCGAGCGCCGCCACGCCGCAGACGCCGAAGACGGCCGGCAGCAGCCGGAGGCCCAGCTCGTCCATCGGCACGAACGGCTGGACCAGGTTGTGGTTGAGCCAGAAGAGCAGGGGCCGGTCCAGCAGGGAGAAGGAGAACCCGGTGCTGTCGCGCAGCGTGAAGAACTCGTCACCGAAGAGGGGCCAGGACGTGAGCCCGTGGAACCTCGTGGCCGCGGCGGCGGCCACGAGGGCCGCCACCCCGAGCCGGAACCGTCGCTGGCGTCGGCGGGAGGCGCCGGCCTCCATTCAGGAGCCGACGCGGCGGGACGGACGGTCCGGCCGGGCACCCGAGCCCTCCGGTGACGACCGGCGGTCGTCCCCGCCGTCCAGGCCGAACCGCTCCCGCGCGGACGTGAACTCGAACTCCTCCAGCACCCGCTCCAGCAGCCCCTCGGTCCGGTCGAGGTTCCGGTAGTGGCGGACCCGCGCGCTAAGCGACCCGGGGATCGTCGGCTGCTCCGGGTCGAGCTCCCAGGGGTGCACGTAGAAGACCCCCGGCTGACCCTCCTCCTCGAACTGGCGAAATCCGCTCTGCACCATCCGGTACGGGAGATGGCGGAGGTACGCCCCGCCCGCCGCCGGAAGGGTCAGCCCTCCCCACTGGACCGTCGTGAGCGGGAGCTCCAGGATGCGGCCCGATCCCGTGTCCACCAGCCGGGGCCATCGCCCCGCGCCGGGATAGCCGCCGCTGCCCACCTTGTGGGCCGGAAAGAGGCTGGAGTCGTAGCGGTAGCCCTCTTCGGCCAGGACGTCGAGCATCCACTCGGTGCCCTCGACCAGCGAGAAGCTCGGCGCCCGGTAGCCCAGCACGGGCTCGCCCGTGATCTGCTCGAGCACCCCCCTCGCCTTCCGGGCGTCCTCCCGGAACTCCTCCGGGGTCAGGTCCCCGATCCGATCGTGCCAGTAGCTGTGCGAGGCCACCTCGTGTCCGGCCCCGGCGATGCGCCGGACGACGTCGGGATACCGATCGGCGACCCAGCCGAGGACGAAGAAGGTGGCCCGGGTGTCGCTGTCTTCCAGCAGCTCGAGCAGCCGGTCGGTGGACCGGGCTATCCGGCTCGGGAAGCACTCCCACTCCTCGGGGTGGACAAGGTCCTCGAACGCGTGGACCTGGAAGTACTCCTCCACGTCGACGGTGAAGACGTGGCGGCCGTCCGATCCGTCGGCCGCGGGCCCCGTGGCGTCGCCGGCCGTCACGGTTCTTCGCCCGTGTCCTCAACGACCCGGTACCCGGGCCGTTCGGGGGCGTTGAAGTGCACGATGATCTCCCCCACGAGCCCGAGGGCGACGGCCTGCAGGCCCAGCGTGACCAGCAGCACCCCCAGCACCAGCAGAGGGCGGTCGGCCAGGGCCTGCCCGGCCATCCGCTGGGCGAACACGACCAGCAGGACGACGGCGCCCGCCCCCCCGAGGACGCTCCCCGCGAGCCCGAAGAACCGGAGGGGCTTGTAGGTGAACCGGGTGAGGAAGAAGAGGCCCAGGAGGTCGATGAGACGCCTCACGTAGATCCCCGGGCCGTACACCCTTGGGTCGGCGTCCCTCTCGTGCTGCCGCGTGGCGATCTCGCTCACCCGGTAGCCCTCGCGGCGCGCCAGCACCGGGAGGAACCGGTAGAAATCGCCGTACAGCGGGACGTTCTCGATCACCTCGGCGCGCATCGCCCGCACCCCGCAGCCGGTGTCGCTGACGGTGCGCCCCACCAGCAGCCGGAGGAGCCCGTGGAAGGCCCGGTTCTGGAGGCGGTTGATCCAGGGGTCCCGACGCGGCGATCGAGCTGCCACCGCGAGGTCCGTCTCGCCCCGGGCGACGGCACCGACGAGGTCCGGGAGCGCCGTCGGAGCGATCCGGTAGTAGGACGGAAGGGTCAGCAGGACGTCGGCCCGCGCCCGGCCGGCACCCGCCTTCAGCAGGCCCGACTCGGTGATCTCGCCGCCCACCTCGAGGACGCGCACCGGCTCGCCCTCTTCCCGGAGGTCCCGCAGGGGGGCCAGAGCCTCGTGGCGCCACGCGGGCGCGACGAAGATGAACTCCGCTCTCAGGTCCGCGGCCTCCAGCCCGGCGGCGTACTCGCGGTACAGCTCCCCCAGAGGATCGGGACGCTCGGTCACCGGCACGATCACCGAGACCGCCGGCGTCACCCGCGGGCGGGAGACGGCCTCCGGCGTCTCCTCCCCGGTCGGATCCGCGGCCCGGCCCGTCCGCGGGCGCTCGTCGGCGGCCGTCGCGCCGCCGGACTCCGTCGCTCCGCTCACGTCTCCTCCCCCCACTCCCAGGCCACGGGGCGCTCGAGCCGCTGTCGGTGCCACCGTCCCCGGAGCGCCACCTCCGCGATGAGCCCCAGCATCAGCAGGAACGCCGCCACCTCCAGGCACAGCATGGCCGCCGCCGGCAGGACGAAGCTCGACCGGAAGAAGGGTCCGGGGGCTGCTGCGAGCTCGACCACAGATCCCATCCCGTACATCAGACCGACCCCCGCCAGGACGGTCGCGATCAGGCCGAAGAGCACCAGCGGCCGCTCGCGAAACGTGCGAAGCACCTTCACGGTCACGAGATCGGCCAGGACCTTCCAGGTCCGCGAGAGGCCGTATTTGCTCTCCCCGCGCCGGCGCGGGTGATGCCTCACCTCGACCTCCTCCACCCGGGCCCCGACAGTACCGGCGGCCAGCGGGGCCACGAAGCGATGCATGTCGGAGTAGAGGTGCATCCTCTCGAGCACCTCCCGACGGTACGCCTTCAGCGAGCACCCGTTGTCCCGCAGCGACGTGCCGGTGACCCACCGGATCATCGCGTTGGCCGCCCGGGAGGGCACGGTCCGGGTCAGGAAGGCGTCCTCCCGGTGCTTGCGGAACCCGGCCACGACATCCCAGCCGTCGTCCAGGCGGTCGACGAGGCGGGGGATGTCCCGGGGGTCGTTCTGCAGGTCCCCGTCCATGCTGACCACCACGTCGCCCGAGGCGCGGTCGAACCCCGCCTGCATGGCGGTGGCCTGGCCGTAGTTCCTCGCCAGGCGAACCAGCCGGACGCGGGCGTCGGCCTCGGACTGCGCCGACGCCGCGGCGGCCGTTCCGTCGGTGCTGCCGTCGTCGACCAGCAGAAGCTCCCAGTCCATGTCCGTCAGCGCGGAACGTACGCACTCGACGAGGGGAGCCACGTTCGGCTCCTCGTCGAACATGGGCACCACGACGGATACGTCCGGTTCGCTGGACATGGGGCGTCCGTCAATGCGGCAACCATCGTGCCCTCCGGGTCGGGGCCCGCGTCGTTCCGCCGGCGGCCGGCAGCGGACCCGGCAGTAGCCGGACAGGGCCGGCGCCACGGGGACATCCGCCGGTTCGGGCCCGCCGGCGTCGGATCGCGTACGGACCGTCGGCGACGGCAGCCGGCGCCATCGGGCTCCAGGGGTGCCGCATCGATGCAACGGTCCCCCGGCCCTGGAACCCGTCCGCGACGGAAGGTAGATTCGCGACCTTCCCGCCAGCTTCCGCAATCAGGAGGGGGCGGGCCCGAAGCGACGCCCCTCGGGCCCCGGACGCCATGGAGCGACGCCTTCGCCAGCTCGCCGGCCACACCTTCGATCTGGCCGTGGTCGGCGGAGGCATCGTGGGGGCGTTCGTCGCTCTGGACGCCGTGTGCCGCGGGCTGGACGTGGCCCTGGTCGAGAAGGACGACTTCGGATCGGGGACGACGTCGGGCTCCGGCAAGGTCCTCCACGGAGGCATCCGGTATCTGCAGACCGCGCAGATCTCCCTCGCCCGACAGGCCCGCCGCGAGCAGGCCCGGCTCGCCCGCATGGCCGGCCCGCTGGTGCGGCCCCTGCCGTTTCTCGTCCCGGGACGACAGGGCCGGCGGCGGGAGGACGTCCTCCTCCGCGGGGGCGCCCTCGCCTGGGAGGGCTTCCGGCGGCTGACCGAGGGGGAGGAGCACCTGCCGGGCGCCCGGTACGTCGCCTCGGCCCGGAGCTTCCTGCCCTCCGACCGCCTCGCCGACGCGTTCGGCGGCGGCCTCGTGTTCCACGATCTCCAGCTCCGCTCGCCGGAGCGGTTCACGTTCGAGGTCGTTCGGGCCGCGTGGGAGCAGGGGGCCGCGGTGGCCAACCACTGCGAGGTCCGGGCGCTGACCGTTTCGGGCGGCCGCGTCCGGGGGATGGAGGTGCGGGACCGCCTCGGAGGCGACGACTTCACCGTCTCCGCGTCGCGGGTCGTCAACGCCGCGGGCGCCTGGGCGCCGGGCCTCGCCGCCGACGCGGCTGCCGGGTTCCCCGACGTCGCGTTCGGCAAGGGGGTCCACGTCGTGCTGGACCGGCCGGAGCCTCCGGCGGCCCTCGCGCTTCCCTATCGCGGTCGAGGGCGGCGACCCGACGGACCCGACACCGAGCGCAACGTCTTCCTCGTGCCCTGGGAGGGGCGGACCCTCGTGGGGGCGTCGTACGAGCCGTGTCGGCGACCGCCCGACCGCGTGACCGCCTCGGCCGCCGACGTCCGGAGCTTCCTCACGGCGCTGGGCGAGCAGTGGCCCGGCCTCGAGCTCGAGGGAGCGCCCGTGCTGTACGCCTACGCTGGCCTGTACCCGGCCTTCGGCCGCGCCCGCCCCCCGGAGGACGGCTACGCGGCCTCCGACCGGCCGCTGGTGGTGGACCACGGCCGCACCGGGGGACCCGACGGACTCGTCACCGTCGTCGGGGTGAAATTCACGACCGCCCGCAGCCTGGCCGAGGACGTCACGACCACGCTCCTGGGGGACTCCCCCCGGACAGGGCCCACCGCCGGGATGGACGGGCTCGTGACGGCGGAGAACCTCCCGGAGGGCCTCGGCGACCCCGGGGCCCTCCCGGAGCTGGCGGCGCGGGGGGCGCGCTCGGAGATGGCACGGAATCTGACCGACGTGGTCTTCCGGCGGAGCTGGGTGGGCCACCTGGGGCCTCCCGGCGACGGCACCCTGCGCGAAGCGGCGCGGGCCATGGGGTCGGCGCTGGGCTGGTCCCGGGAGGAAGCCGAACGCCGGGCGGCGGCCGTCTCGAACGCGTATCGACCGTGGGACGCGGACGAGACTCCGGGCGCCGGCCGGGAGGGCTGACGCCGGAGCGGCCGACGGCCCGGCCGGCGTCTCGTCCGGCCGTCCGCCTCGGACATCCTGGACCCTGAGCGGGAGGACAGCGTGCGGAGCCTGGTGACCGGAGGAACGGGGTTCACGGGGAGCCACCTGGTGATGCGTCTCCTCGATCGGGGGGAGGACGTGATCGTCCTCGACGACAGCCCCGGACTCCGCCCGGACGAGCTCGAGGAGGCCGGTGCGGAGATCGTCTTCGGCTCGGTCACGGACCCGGACGTGGTCGACGAGGCCGCGGAGGGCGCCGACGTCGTCTATCACCTGGCGGCTGCTTTCCGGGACGTCAACGTGCCGGACAGCGTCTACTGGAACGTGAACGTCGAGGGGACGCGCCACGTGCTCGAGGCCGCCGAGAAGCACGACGTCGGCCGGGTGGTCTACTGCAGCACGCAGGGCGTGCACGGCCACGTGGACGACCCGCCCGGCGACGAGGAGACCCCGATCGAGCCGGAGGACTACTATCAGCGGACCAAGTACGAGGGCGAGAAGGTCTGCCGGGAGTTCATGGATCGGGGCCTGGAGATCTCCATCGTCCGCCCCACGGCCATCTACGGGCCGGGGGACCCCGGACGGTGGCTGATGCTCTTCAAGATGGCGAAGACGGGGCGGTTCCTGATGTTCGGCGACGGGGAGACCACCTACCACCCGGTCTACATCGACAACCTCGTCGACCTCTTCCTCCTCGCCGCCGAGAAGGAGGAGGGGGTCGGACGCGCCTATCTGGGCGGGGACGAGCACTACTACACGCTGAACGAGATCGTGCGCATGGTGGGCGAAGCGATGGACGTCGACGTCGACATCGTTCATCTGCCCTTCTGGCCCCTCTGGATCGCCTCGGCGGTCGTGGAGTTCGCCTGCAAGCCTTTCGGCGTCGAGCCCCCGCTCTTCCGACGACGGGCCGACTGGTTCCGCCAGGTCCGGGCCTTCGACATCGACCGTGCGAAGACCGAGCTCGGCTACCGGCCCGAGGTCGATCTTCCAGAGGGGCTCCGGCGGACCGCCGAATGGTACCGGGCGAACGGCTACCTGTGAGAACCCGATGGCCGGCCGGGCGATCGTGACGCCCCGTGTCGCGGAACGCGACGCCGGGGCCTGACGAAGAGGGTCGCGACGATGGCGACGCCGCTGGGTCACGCGCTCGCGGGCGCGAGCGCGTCTCTGCTCTCTGGCCCCGACGCGTCGTTGCGCGGTCCGCTCGCGGTCGGGGCCCTGGCCGGAGCGGCCCCCGACCTGGATTTCCTGCCGGGGATCGTCCTGGGCGACCCCTCACGGTTCCATCACGGGCCCTCGCACAGCCTCGCGTTCGCGGTGGCGGCCGCGGGGCTGGCGTGGCTCCTCGCCTCGCGCCACCGGTGGCGTTGGGCCCTCTCGGCGGGGTCGGCGTACGCGTCGCACCTCCTGCTGGACGCCCTCACCGTCGACCCCTCGACGCCCGTCGGCCTCCAGCTCTTCTGGCCGCTCGACGACGCCTACGTGCTGAGCCCCTTCACCCCCCTGCCCCGGGTGCTCCACACCACCGTGAGCGTGGTGAACCTGCACAACCTGGCGGTCGCGCTCCTGGAGCTGGTCCTCTTCGGTGGGCTGCTGTGGCTCGTCGTCCGGGCCCGGTCCGGAGCGACGGGGAAGCCCTGACCCGAGGCCCCGCGGCGAGCGGGCCCCGGCGCGTCCCGCCGGGTCCGGTCCCGTCTCACGCCCCGTCGCCGTCGTCCGGCGCGGCCGGCTCCGTCGCCGTGACGGCCGACCGGTGGCCGGTGAGCTCGGTCCACCACAGGGCCCCCGGGAGAACCGCCACCAGCGCCACCCCCCGTCCGACCAGCGCCAGGGAGAGCGCCTCGGCCCCGGAGACGCCGAAGAGCCCCAGGAGATAGACGAGGCCGCCCTCCATGATGCCGATGCCGGCCACCGAGATCGGCAGCCGGGCGGCGAAAAGCGACAGGGGGACGGCGACGAAGACGGCCACGGCGGGCAGGTCGAGACCGAGGGCGCGGGCCGCCGCCCCGTAGGCCAGCACGGGGACGAGCTGCTCCAGCGCGCTCAGCGCCCCCACCGCGACCAGCGTCCGGGAATGCCCTCGGTACGCCCCGTACGCGACGCCGAACCGCTCCACGTACCCCGCGGCCTTCCAGCTCTCGAACCGGTCGAGGAGGGCCTTCAACCCCCGCCGCGCGCGACGGCTGTACGGGATCACCACGGCTGCGACGCCGGCGCCCGCGCACACCAGGGCCCACGGCGTGAGGACCCCCACGGCGGCCCCCGCCCGCCAGGCCACCCACAACACGAGGAGCGCCACGAGACCGGAGCCCACCAGGCCCAGGACCCGTTCCGCGACGACGGAGGCGCCGACCTCGAGCACCGCGTCCCGTTCGCGCCCGAGCCCCACCGCCCTGAGCGCGTCGCCGCCGACCGAGGCCGGAAGGATCAGGGCCGCGAAGCTCGCCGCGAAGTAGGCGCGGACCGCCCGGGCCAGGCTCACGCCGGGAAGCTGGATCCGCAGGAGCGGGAACCACTTCCCCGCCATCAGGAGCCGGTCGCCGACGTAGATCGCGACCGCCAGCCCCAGCGGAGCCAGCGACGCCGACCGGAGCGTGCCGTACACCTCGCCCAGATCGACGGCGACGACCAGGACGGCCACCAGGCCGAGGGTGACCAGCCATTTCCCCCACCTCCCCAGGAGACCCCGGAGGGCCTCCGTCACGCGCCCCTCGCCGCCTGCGTCGGGAGCCGCTCGTCGTCCCCGGCCCGCCGTACCGGCACCAGCTCGTGGTTGACGCCCTCCGGGTGCTTCACGAGGTGATCGCCGATCGCCAAGTAATCCAGGTTCCCCTGCAGGAACGCCCGCACACAGTCCCGGGCGCTGCAGACGATGGGCTCCTCGTGCATGTTGAAGCTGGTGTTGATGATCCCGGGCAGACCGGTGCGGCGCTTGAACGCCTCGATGATCGCGTGGTAGCCGGGGTTGCGCTCCTCGCGGACGAGCTGCGGACGGGCCGTCCCGTCGACGTGCACCACCCCGTCCATGTGCTGGCGCATCCACGGCGTACAGTCGAAGGTGATGGTCATGAACTCGGCCGTGTGCCCGGCGCCGTCCACGCCCTCGAAGCACTGGTGACGGTCCTCGTACAGGACGGACGGGGCGAAGGGCATGAACTCCGTCCGGTCCAGGTTCCGGTTCAGCCAGTCGTTGACCCGCGGGTCGGTGGGGTGGTACAGGATGGAGCGGTTTCCGAGGGCCCGGGGCCCGTACTCCATCCTCCCGTCGGCCCGCGCCACCACGTAGCCCTCGCAGAGCAGATCGGCGATCCGCTCCTCGATCGGCGCCTCGCCCTCCTCCGGCTCCAGGCCCTCCTCGCCCAGGGCCTCCTCGATCTCCTCCTCGGTCAGATCCCGGCCCAGGTAGACGTCCTCGATCGGCGCCGGGTCCCGCGGCATGGTCGGCCCCTCCAGCACGCCGGGCAGGCAGGCCGCGAGCGCCGCGCCGCCCGGCAACCCTCCGTCCCCCATGTGGGGATGGACGAACACTCGGTCCACGCCCGGCAGCTCGTGGACGATCTGGTTCACGCACACGTTGGCGAAGACCCCGCCGGCGAGAGCCACGTTCGACAGGCCGGTCTCGTCCACCCAGTGTTGCACGAACCGGCCGACCAGCGTCTCGAAATGGCTCTGGATGCTGGCGGCGAGGTCCTCGCGCTCCCAGTCGTCGGGCAGCCTGCGCTCCAGCTCCCGGATGGCGCCGAAGCGGGCCACGCCCGCGCGGTTGACGAACGTCCCGTCCACCTCGTCGATGAACTCCTCGAGGAGGGGGACGTACTTCGGCTCGCCCCGGGCCGCCAGGCCCGTGATCTTCCCCTCGTGCTTCATGGCCTTGAAGCCGCAGAGGTGCGTCACGTAGGCGTAGTAGTTCCCCAGCGAGTGGTAGGCCGAGTTGTCCGTCACCTTCTCGAACTCGCCGTCCCGGACGGCGTACACGAGGCCGCTCCTGGCGTCCCCGCCCCCGTCGAGCGAGACCACGAGGGCGTCGTCGAAGCCGCTCGTGAAGTACGCCGAGGTCACGTGGCACAGGTGGTGGTCGACGAAACGGATCGGGCACTCGACGCCGTACTCGTCCTCGAGGATCTCCCTCAGCCTCCGGCGCCGGCGCCAGAAGTTCGGCGCGAGCAGGGCGTAGTACCCGGACTCCAGGAAGGGGAGCGCGTCGCGGAACCCGGCGAACCACCCCGCCGCCTTCTTGACGAGCCCCCCGAGGCCGCCCGGCTCCTTCTGAAACCATCCGTCGAAGGGCTTCAGCTCCTCCTGCAGGATGTCGTCGACGCCCGCGATCAGGACGGCGTCGAGCTCGTCCAGCTCCACCTCGGCCAGCCGCAGAGCCTCGGGCAGGGCGTTCCTGGGGAAGCCCACGACCAGCTTCATGCGCGACAGGCGCTCCTCGTTCACCGCGGAGACGATGCGTCCGTCCTCGACGACGACGGCCCCGCTGTCCCCTTCCGTGCCGAGTCCGAGAACCTTCAAGATATCCTCCTGTCTTCAGCTCCAGTGTGACCTCTCATACCGCGGCCGGGGCCGACGGTCGTCCATTTCGCTCCACCCGCGAGCCCCCGGCCCGCCGTCGCATCTCCGCCGCCAGCTCCTCCACCGTGTCCCCGCCCAGGTACTCCCGGTACCAGACCTCGAGGTTGAGCAGCATCCAGAGCCGGTGGTGGTGGTCCACCCGGCCGGACTGGTGCTCGTCGAGCAGAGCCTCGAGCGCCTCCCGCCGGAAGAAGCCTTCCTCCACGAGCCGGGACTCCAGCAGCAGCGGGCGGACGCACTCCCTGAGGTCCTCCCTCAGCCATCGGGCGATGGGGAACATGAACCCCTGCTTGGGGGCCTCCGTCACCTCCTCCGGCAGGTGCCGCTCGGCCACCTTCCGCAGAAGGTATTTCAGCGTCCGCCCCCGCAGCTTCGCATCGACGGGCAGACGGGCGGCGAACTCCACCACCGGGTGATCCAGCATCGGCAGCCGGCCCTCCAGAGAGTGGGCCATCGTCATCCGGTCCACGAGGACCAGGAGGTGCTCCGGCAGGCGGGTCGCGACGTCGGCCTGCAGCATCCGGTCGAGGAGCTCGTCGGAGTCGGCGGCGGCGAACGCCTCCAGCACGGCCCGCCGGGGATCCACCTCTTCCAGGAGGGAGCGGAGGGTCGGGCCGTAGAGCTCGTCCATCCGCCGGCGGTCGAAACGGAAGTACGTGGTGGTCCGGGCGTACCGCTCCGCGTCCTCCGAGAACGACAGCTCGTGCAGCCACCGGAGCTTGGAGACCGTGCTCTTGTAGGCGGAGCTGTCCGGGAGGCGGTCGAGGAGGGGGCCGAGGACCCGCCGCCGGAGGCCCTCGGGGAGCGCGGCGTAGTAGTCGACGTACCCGAACCCGGCGAACCGGTCGTAGCCGGCGAAGAGCTCGTCCCCCCCGTCGCCCCCCACCGCCACCTTCACGTGCCGCGACGCCATCCGGGCGACGTGATACTGGCAGGCGGCGATGGGATCGCCCGGCATGTCCAGGTGGTGGACCATCTCCGGCAGCAGGGAGACGATGTCGGGCTCCACCCTCTCCACGTGGTGGTCCATGCCCAGGTGCTCCGCCACCCGGCGGGCCAGGGGCAGCTCGTCGAAGCTCTCCGACCGCGACCCGATGCTGAAGGCCGGCAGGCCCGCCGCCTCCTCCTCGACGGCCAGCGCCGACATCAGGCCCGAGTCGATCCCGCCCGAGAGGAAAGTGCCGAGACGCACGTCGCTCACCATGTGGCTCCGGACCGCGTCCCGGAGGAGCTCCTCGAGCCGGTCGGTGAGCTCCGCCTCGTCCGCCCTCCACTTGGGGACGTAGCCGTGATCCCAGTAGCGACGGATGCGCAGCCGTCCGTCCTCCAGGGTCGCCGTGTGGGCGGGGGGGAGGGCCCGGATCCCCTCGAACATGCTCCGCGGGGACGGCACGAAACGGAGCGCCAGGTACTCGTGGAGGGCCGTGGCGTCCAGGCCGGCCTCCACGGCGGGGTGGGCCAGCAACCCCTTCGCCTCGGAGGCGAAGAGGAAGCGTCCGCCGGCGTGGTGGTAGAACAGGGGCTTCTGGCCGATCCGGTCCCGGGCCAGGAAGAGGCGGGCACGGCCGCGACGGCCGTCCCAGATCGCGAACGCGAACATCCCCCGGAGCCGGCGCACGCAGTCCTCGCCCAGCTCCTCGTAGAGATGGACGAGGACCTCCGTGTCCGTGTCGGTCGAGAACCGGTGCCCCCCGGCCTCGAGTTTCCGACGCAGCTCGCGGAAGTTGTAGATCTCGCCGTTGAATACGACCCAGACGGTCCCGTCCTCGTTCGGGATCGGCTGGTTGCCGTGGGCCAGGTCGATGACGGCGAGCCGGCGGAAGCCGAGGCCCAGCGGGCCGTCCGTCCGGTGCCCCTCGTCGTCGGGCCCCCGGTGCCGGAGCGCCCCGGACATGGCCTCGAGATCGCGCCGGTCGAAGCCGGCCGGGTCGAGACCGCCGCAGATGCCGCACATGGCCGCGTCCCCTCAGGCCGCGGCCGGGTCCGAGGCCGTCGGACGCTCCACCGGCGGTCCGCCCCCCACGGCGGCGTAGACCCGCAACAGGTCGGCCGCGGCCCGCTTCCAGGACAGCTCCTCCACGGCCCTCCGACGGCCCGCGGCGCCGAGCCGGTCCCGGCGCTCAGGGTCCCGGGCCAGCTTCCCGAGCTCGGCGCAGAAGGCCGCGCCGTCGCCGTGGGGGGCGTACACGCCGAGATCGCCGAGGATGTCTCGGTTCACCGGGCTGTCGAACGCCACCACCGGCAGGCCGCATGCGAGATAATTGTAGACCTTCAGGTTGCCCTCGCTCTCGGAGATCTTGGGGGTCAGGGCGATGTCGGCCGCGGCCGTCAGCCCGGGGGTCCGCTCGAAGGGGACCTTGCCGGTGAACGTCACCCGGTCGGCCAGGCCCGTGCCCTCGACCCTCCGCCGGTACTCCTCGGCCGGGTAGCCCACGATCAGGACGCGCAGGTCCGGGACGGATTCCAGGGTTCCCGCGAGGTTCTCGAGCAGGAGATCGATGCCCTGGTACGGGGCCAGGACGCCCACGTACACCGCCACCACCGCGTCCTCGGAAACGCCGTGCCGGCGGCGGACCTCCCGTCGCCCGGCGTCGTCCAGCGGCCGGAACTCTTCCGTGTCCACCCCGTCGGGAACCGCGACGACGCGGCTCTCGCCGATCTTCTCCGACAGGCGGCGGCCGGCCCGCGTGGTGCTCGTCACCACCCGGTCCGCTCCCGCGTCGATCCAGTCCTCCACGGCCCCCATCGCCCGCAGCACGGCCCCCTCCCTCGCCGCGTAGCCGTGGGACGCGAGCTCGTCGGTGAGGCTCCCCTGGTAGTCGAAGACGAGCGGCCGGCCCAGGGCCCTGCGCAGGAGCCGCCCGATGAAGGCGCCCTCGTGCAAGTGCCCGTGGATCACGTCGGGCCGGAACCTCCGGCCCGCGGCGAGGGCCTTCCCCGCGAGGAGCAAGTCCAGGTAGTACTTGTGGTTCGACGGCCCCGCCTCGAGCTTGTCGTACCAGGGGACCGTCGGGATCCGCACCGTCTCGACGCCGTCGACGTCCCGGCCGTTGTGGTAGGTGCAGAGCAGCACGTCGCAGCCGGCGTCCTGGAGCGCCCGGATCTCCCCCAGGATGCGGACGTGGCAGCCACGGTCGGCGAAGAACGGGGTGGGCGCCACCATGAGCACCCGACATCCCCTCGCCTCCGGAGCCGCCGCGTCGGACCCGGTCATCGCAGGCACGTCCTCAGACCGTGAGACCGGCGGCTTCGAGCTCGCTGGTGGCCTGCTCCACCCGGTCCTCCGGGTCCTGCTCCTCGGCCCACGCCGCGAGGTCCCCGATCCCGTCCTCGAACGCGACCTGCGGCCGGAACCCGAGCTCCTCCTCGATGCGGCCGACGTCCCCGAAGCAGTGCCGGATGTCCCCCTTGCGGAACTTGCCCACGATCTCCGGGGCCGGGCCGCCCAGGCGGGCCCTGAGCGCCTCCACCATCTCCAGGAGGCTCAGCCGACGCCCGGTGCCCACGTTGTAGACCCGGCCGTCGCCGGTGTCCGCGTCGAGGGCGAGCAGGTTGGCCCGAACGATGTCCGACACGTGGACGAAGTCGCGACTCTGCCGTCCGTCCTCGAAGATCAGCGGGGGCCGGTCGTTCAGCAGGCGGGACGTGAAGATGGCGGCCACGCCGGTGTAGGGGTTGTCCAGCGACTGGCGAGGGCCATAGACGTTGAAGTACCGGAGGGCCACGGTGGGGATGTCGTACGCCTCCCCCACCGTGAGGAAGAGCTCCTCGTGGTCCCGCTTGGTGACCGCGTAGACCGAGGTCGGGTCCAGCGGCGTCTCCTCGTCGGTGGGGAGCGGCTCCGTCTCCTCCCCGCAGGCCGGGCACTCCATCTCCCACCGCCCGCGCCGGAACTGGTCGGTCGGCCTCGTCGACGGGAACACGACGCCGTGCCGGCCGCACCTGTACTTCCCCTCTCCGTAAACCGACATCGAGCTCGCGACCACGAGCTTGCGGATGTCCGCCGGCCCCTCGACGACCTCCTCCAGGAGGACCGCGGCTCCCAGCGAGTTCGACGCCACGTAGTCGGCGATGCGGTACATCGACTGCCCGACCCCCACGGCGGCCGCCTGGTGGAACACCACCTCGATCCCGTCGAGCGCCTCTCTCACGGTGTCCCGGTCCTTCACGTCGCCCCGGACGAACTCGACCCGTCCCGACGCGACGTGATCCTCGATGAGGGACGGAGCCCCCGTCCCGTCCCCGTGGACCTGCGCCTCCAGGGTGTCGAGCACCCGGACGCTCTCCCCCCGGTCCACCAGCGCGTCCACCAGATGGGACCCGATGAACCCCGCCCCTCCGGTGACCAGTATGTCAGCACCCATCGTCGCTCCCGTGATCGCAGGATGGCTCACGAGTCCCCTCGAAGGCCCCGCGGACGCGGGCCCCGGACGTTACCATACGGGAGCAACCAGCGTGCCCGGCCCCGGCCGGCGGCGGTCGACCCGGCCTGGCCGCGGGACGACCGTCCCTCGGCGGCAGACGGCCCGTATCCTGCGACGTCTGGCGGCCCGGGTCCCGGGCGTGCCCGGCCCGGATCCCGGGCAGAGGATCCCGGTGCCGCGCCGGTGGCGGCGGACGTGAGGCGCGCATCCAACAATGTCGCCGGATCGTCGCCCCGGCCACGGCACGGCGCGGCGAAGGGCTTCCTGCTCCGTCCGCGAACCGGCACGTTGTCCGTGCGGAACGAGGGGGGATCGGCCACAGGGGGAGACGACCATGGAGCGCGCGAGCCTCGTCACCGGCGCGACCGGATTCACGGGGCGGCACCTCTGCCGTCGGCTCGCCGAGGAGGGCCGGGACGTGGTGGCCTTCGTCCGGTCCACGAGCAACACGGGTTTCCTGGAAGAGCTGGGCGTCGAGTGCAGGACGGTGGACATCACCGACCCCGACGAGGTCCGGGCCGGGTTCGCGCCCTTCGACCGGGTCTACCACCTGGCGGCCGCGTTCAGGAGCGAGCACCCCGACCGCGACGTCTTCCGGCGCGTCAACGTGGACGCGACGCGTCACCTGCTGGACGCCGCCGAGGACGCGGGCGTCGGACGCTTCGTCCACTGCTCGACGGTGGGCGTCCAGGGGGAGATCGAGGCCCCCCCGGCGACGGAAGAGTACCGCACGAAGCCGGGCGACCACTACCAGGCGACGAAGCTGGAGGGGGAGCGGCTGGCCCGGCGACGGTTCGACCGAGGCCTCCCCGGGACCGTGGTCCGCCCCGTGGGCATCTACGGCCCGGGCGACACACGGTTCCTGAAGCTCTTCCGGGCCGTCGACCGCGGGCACTTCGTCATGGTCGGCTCCGGGGAGACGCTCTACCACCTGACCTACGTGGAGGACCTGGTCCGGGGGATCCGGCGGGCGGACCGCCGCCCCGAGGCGTTGGGCGAGGTGTTCACGCTCGGCGGCCCGCGCTACACCACGCTGACGGAGCTGGTCGCCACGATCGCCGACGTCCTCGGCCGTCCCCGCCCCCGTCTGAAGGTCCCGTACCGGCCCGTCTACTGGGCGTCGGTCGTCTGCGAGCGGGTGTGCCGCCTGCTGGGCGTCGAGCCCCCGCTCTTCCCCCGACGGGTGGAGTTCTTCGGGCTCGATCGGGCCTTCGACATCGGCAAGGCCCGGGAGGAGCTCGGGTACGAGCCGCGGGTCGACCTCGAGACCGGCCTCCGCCGGACGGCGGACTGGTACCGCGAGCAGGGGCTCCTGTGACGGCGGGCGACACGTCCGTCCACGGCGGAGACGCGGCCGGGGGCGTCCTCCTGGTCGACGGTCACGTCCATTTCCATCCTCGCTTCTCGGCCGCCGGGCTCCTCGACGCCGCCGCCCGAAACCTGAGCAGATGGGTGTCCGCGGACGGCGAGCGCGGGGAAGACGCCGGCCACGTCCGTCTCCGCCTGATGCTGGCCGACCCGACCGGCCGCGACTCCCTCGGGGCGCTGTCGGCGGGCCTCCGGGGCACCGGCCGGTGGGAGCTCCGGGAGACGGCCGAGGCGATCTCGCGCCTCGCCGTGGCGGAGAGGGGCGAGGCGATCGGGCTGATCGCCGGCAGGCAGGTGGCCACCGAGGAGGGGCTCGAGGTGCTCGCGCTGGCGACGGACGCCGAACTGCCCGACGGCCGGCCGGCGCCGGAGACGGTGGACGCGTCCCTCTCCGCCGGGGCGGTGACGGTGGTGCCGTGGGGCTTCGGGAAGTGGTGGTTCCGCCGCGGCCGGGTGGTCGAAAGGCTGGTGGAGTCGGTGGACCACCCCCTGTTCTTCCTCGGCGACAACGGCGGCAGGCCCCGTCCGGCGCCGGAGCCCTCTCTCTTCCGGGCGGCCCG
>CAYZLN010000006.1:11922-23244 GCA_964479295.1 uncultured Gemmatimonadota bacterium | reverse complement strand
GCCGCCGCAGGACCGGCTGGGGACGGTGCGCGTCGTGCGTGTCCGGCCGGGGACCTCGACGGCCCGGGTCGTCGAGACCCGGGACGTGGGCATCGGGGCCGGGCTGGCCGCCCTCCGCGTCCGGGAGCCGGTCACGAGCGGCGGATGACGCCGCCCCCGGCGGGCGGGACGGCCGTCGCGGTCGCCGGGACCCCGATCTTCCGCCCGCCCCCCCCGGGCCCGCCGCCGGCGCGTGACGGCCCGGGCGCCGGGTCCGGACCGTGATCGCCTTCCTGCATCTCGCGGCGCTGGCCGGGTACCTCGGCGCGTGGGCCCTCTTCTTCCGGGCGTTCCGGGAGGGCGGGGGTCCGGCGGAGGAGACGGGCTGGAAGCTCGCCCTGGCCGCCGCCGCCGCCCACGGCCTGGGGCTCGTGCTCTTCGGGGTCGAGCACTCCGTGCCCCCTCTCGTCGGGCTCGGTCCCGCGTCCTCTACGCTCGCCTTCGCCACCGCGCTCCTCGTCCTGGCCGCGTCCACCCGGGAGGAGAACCGTCCCACGGCCCTCTTCGTCCTCCCGCTCGTGGTCCTGCTGGTGGCCGAGGCCACAGCGGTGGGGGTGCGGCCGGTGGCCCCCGGCGCGGAGCTCCAGGGGACGTGGCTGGTCGTCCACGTGGGGACGGTCTTCGTCGGCTACGCGGGCCTCGCCCTGGCGTCGGCCGCCGCGGCGATGTACGTGCTCCAGTTCCGGACGCTGAAGAGGAAGGAGTTCGGATCGGTCTTCGGCTTCTTCCCGCCCCTCGAGACGCTGGACCGCCTGAACCGGATGGCGCTGTGGATCGGGTTCTCGTTCCTGACGGCCGGCCTGGTCCTGGGCTGGAGCCGCACGCTCACCTACGGCCAGGGGTTCGACCTCGGGAACCCGCAGGTGATCTTCGGGGTGGCCACCTGGGCGGCGTACCTGGCGGCCGTGGTCTCGCGTCTCGCCCCGGGCGAGCGCGCCGAGCGGTCGGCCGTGGCCACGGCGTCGGCGTTCGGGGTCACGGTCGCCGTCTTCGGGGCCCTGCGGATCCTCGGCGACGCCGGCGGGTTCTTCCTGTGAGCCGCGGGCGGAGGGGGCGGGGCCCGTGAGCGTGTGGGTGGCCGGGGCCAGCCACCGGACGGCCCCGATCGACGTCCGGGAGCGGTTCCACGTCAGCGACCGGGAGCGCCCCGGCTTCCTGGCCCGCGTCCTCGCCGACGACCGGGTTCGCGAGTGCACCGTCCTGTCGACCTGCAACCGCTCGGAGCTCTACGTGCGCCTCGCCGCCGACGACGGAGCCGGGGAGATCGCCGCGGAGGCGTTCGGGCGGCACGGTGGCCTCCCCGCGGACCGGGTCCGCGAGCATCTCTACACGCGCCGGGGACGCGACGCCGTGGCGCACCTGTTCCGGGTGACGGCGGGGCTCGACTCGATGGTGGTGGGCGAGCCGCAGATCCAGGGGCAGGTCGCGTCGGCGTACCGGGCGGCCCGGGAGGTGGAGGCCGACGCCCTGGGCCCGGTGCTCCACCGGCTCTTCCAGACCGCCCTCTCGGCCGGCGGGCACGCGAGGACGGAGACCGGCGTGGCGGAGGGGGCGGCCTCCGTGCCGTCGGCGGCGGTCCGGCTGGCCCGGAAGGTGTTCGGGGAGCTCGAGGGCCGCAGGGCCGTCGTCGTGGGGGCGGGGGAGATGGGACGGCTCACCCTCGCGGCGCTCCTCGACCGCGGCGTCCGGGACGCCGCCGTCGCCAGCCGGACGCTGGAGCGGGCGGAGGAGACCGCGGAGCGGACGGGGGCCCGGGCCGTCGCGTACGACGAGGTGTGGAACCTGCTCGACCGGGCCGACGTGCTCCTGACCTCCACCTCGGCGCCGCACCCCGTGGTGACGGTGGAGCGGATGCAGGAGCTGCGCAGGGGCGCCCGGGAGCCGGTGGTGATCATCGACATCGCCGTCCCCCGCGACGTGGAGCCCGACGTGGGCGACCTCAAGGACGTGTTCCTGTACAACATCGACGACCTCCAGCGGATGGTGGAGGCCACCGAACGGAGCCGGGACCGCGAGCGGGCGACAGCGGAGGGGCTGCTGGACGAGCGGGTCGGGGAGTTCTGGGAATGGTACCGGGCCCGCGAGGCGGTGCCCCTGATCCGGAAGATCCGCGACCGGGCCGAGGCCGTCCGCGAGCGCGAGATGTCGCATGCGCTCGGCGAGATCGACGGGCTCTCGGAGGAGCAGCGCTCGCGGATCCACCGGGCGAGCCGGCTCGTCTTGAAGAAGATCCTCCACGACCCCACCGTGGGGCTGCGTGAGCTGGCGGCCGAGGACGAGGAGGGCCGGCTGCTCGAGGTCGCGGCCCGGCTCTTCGACGTCGACCCGGAGCCCCCGGCGGAGCCGGAGCCGGACCCCGGCCCGGACGCCGCGGCCCCGGAGGAGGGGCCGGGAGCGGAGGACGCCCGGGACGCGCCGGACGGCGACGACACCGACAGCGACAGGGAGGATTCGACGATGATGGACGCAGGGAGCGGACGATGAGTCGTGTCTACGCCGCCGCCGTCGGCGGCCGCCCGGGGAGGGGACGCCCGTGACGGCCGCCGTGGTCCTCGCCGCCGCGGTCCAGCAGGGAGGGGCGCCGCGCCCCCTGCCCACGACCCCGTGGGAGATGGCCCTGCAGGCCACCACGCCGACGCAGCTCGTGCTGCTGGTGCTGGCCGTGTTCTCGGTCGTCTCGTGGATCTTCATCTTCTGGAAGTGGTCCGAGTTCCGGCGGGTGCGCCGCGAGGGGGACGCCTTCGTCGAGGGGATGGAGCGGGCGTCCGGGCTCGAGGACATCCACCGGGCCCTGCGGCGGCTCGACGAGTCCCCCTACACCCGGGTCTTCCGGCACGGGGTCAGCTTCTTCAGCGAGCTCCGTCCCCGCGCGCTGACGGGGGACGACGAGGACCGGCGGGGCCTCTCCACCTCGCAGCTCGACACGCTCTGGATGGTCCTCGAGAAGGAGGTCTCCGAGGAGCGCGACGACCTGGCTCACGGCCTGAGCTGGCTGGCCATCATCGGGACGGTCAGCCCCCTGCTGGGGCTTCTCGGGACGGTGGTCGGCGTGATGAACTCCTTCATCGGCATCTCCGCTCGCGGCAGCGCCAACATCGCCGCCGTCGCCCCGGGGATCGCCGAGGCGCTCATCACCACCGTGGTCGGTCTGGCGGTGGCCATCCCCGCCGTCATCGCGTACAACCACTACGCCTCCAAGCTGGGCCTCTTCACGAGCGAGCTGCAGGGCTTCGCCAGCGAGTTCGTGGGGATGTTGGCCCGCGAGGGGAGGGTCTGAGGATGCGCAGGTCCTTCATGCGGGAAGAGCCGTCCGGCGGGGGGATGCCGGTGCGGGCCGAGATCAGCGTCACCAGCCTGGTGGACGTGGCGTTCACCCTCCTGATCATCTTCATGATCACGGCACCCATCCTCCAGGGCGGGGTAGAGATCACGGTGCCGCGGGCCCCGGCCCGCCCCCTCGAGGCGACCGAGGGCGTGACGATCACCGTGGACGAGGACGGCCAGGTCTACCTGGGCGAGGCGCCGGTCTCGATGGACGAGTTCGACGCCACGGTGGTCGAGGCCATCAAGCGGGAAGGGTCGCCCACGGTCTACGTGAGGGGCGACACGGACGTCGGGTACGGCCGGGTGCTCCAGGTGATCGGGAGACTCAAGGAGGCGGACGTCGACAACGTGAGCCTCGTGGCCGAGCCGGAGAACGAGCAGAGCGGAGGCTGACGTCGTCCATGGAGCCCCACCGGACCGGCGAGGACCGTCGGCTTCCCCCCTGGTCCGTCGTCGCGTCGCTCGTCGTCCACGTCGGCCTCGCCGTGGCGCTGCTGCACACCTCGCCGTCCCGCGCGTCCACCCCGCCGCCGCAGTCGTACCGGGTGCAGCTCGTCGCGGCCGCGGCGGAGGAGGCCCCGGAGCGGGAGGAGCCCCGTCCCGCCGAGGCGGCCGAGGAGGACCACCGCCCGCCTCCGCCGGAGCCGACCCCCGAGCCGAAGCCGGAGACCGAGCGGCCCACGGTGGAGAAGGAGGAGGAGGTCCCGGAGCCGTCGGAGGAGCCGTCCCGGGCCCCCGAGGAGGGCGAGGACGAGGTCAACGTCCAGCTCGACGGGGCCACCTTCCCGTACCCGGAGTACCTGAACAACATCATCCGCCAGATCAACCGCCACTGGAGGAAGCCGACGGGCGGCCGCGATCTCCGCGCCGAGCTCTCCTTCGTCATCCACGAGGACGGCTCCGTGAGCGGGATCGAGTGGGTGCGCCGGTCCGGAAACCGGGCCTTCGACCTGGAGGCCCGGGGAGCGGTGGAGGCGGCCGGGTCCCGGGGCGCGTTCGGCCCGCTCCCGGACGGCTATCCGAGGGACCGCCTCCGCGTCAGCTTCTTCTTCGATCCCTCGACCCGATGACGCCCCCGCCGCTCCGGGGCCCGGACGCCCGAAGGCGAGGCGGGGCCGCGTGAGCGCCCCCCGACACCCGGGGCCCTCCCTCTCCGCGGCCCTCGCCGCCGCGGCGCTCGCCGCGGCGCTGCTGGCGGGCGCGGCGGGGCCGTCCCCCGTCCGGGCCCAGGAGGAGGCCGCCCCCGGCGACGTGCGGGTGGGGATCACGTACCGGCCCGGGTACCTACCGGTGCTGGCGCTGCCGAGGGCCCGGGGGGAGGACGGCGAGCTCTCGGCGGCCGCGGCGCGCATCGACTCCATCCTCCGGACCGACCTCCAGTTCTCCGACCGGTTCGAGATGCTGCCGGTGCCGGACTCGGTCGACCGGACGTCGGGCGTCCGCTACCAGCTCTGGAACGAGCTCGGCGCCGTGTGGCTGGTCACCGCCGACGTGCGGGGGACGGCGGACGAGCCCCTGCTCCGGGTGGGGCTCCACGACGTCGTGTACGGCTCGCTCGAGGAGGTCCGGGCGTTCAGCCTCCCGTCCCCCGACGAGGACGGCTTCCGGATGGCCGTGCACCGGGTCTCCGACGCCGTCGTGGAGTGGGCGACCGGGGAGCCGGGGATGGCCGCCTCCCGGATCGCCTTCCGGCGGAAGAGCGGCGACGGCGCCTCGGACATCTGGATGGTGGACAGCGACGGCCGCAACCTCCGTCGGGTCACCCGGGACACCACCATCGTGTACTCGCCGGCCTTCTCGCCGGACGGTCGCAGGATGATGTACGTCTCGTACGCCGGGGGCGAGCCCGCGGTCTACGAGAAGGACCTCCGGTCGGGCGAGGTCCGGACCGTGTCGGACGTGCCGGGCGTCGACCTGACCCCGGCCTACCGGCCCGACGGCCGGCGGGTCATGGTGGCCCGCTCCTCGGAGGACGGCGTCGAGGTGTTCGAGCTCGAGACCGACCCGTTCTGCTGCGCCCGGCGGGTCACCTACACCTCCCCAGGCGACGCCCTCAACCCGAGCTACGCCCCGGAGGGCGACCGCTTCACGTACGAGGCCACGCCCCTCGGCGAGCAGCAGGTCTACGTCCAGCGCGTCGAGGGCGGGGGGACCGGCGTCATCAGCCGGTACATCTACGGGGAACGGGGCTCGGCCGCCTCCCCCGACTGGTCGCCCGACGGGGACAGGATCGTCTACCAGGCGTGGATCGACGGCACCTGGCAGATCGTCACCGTGAACCCGGACGGCTCCGACCGCCGGGTCCTGACCTCGGAGGGCACGAACGAGGAGCCGAGCTGGGCCCCCGACGGGCGGCACGTCGTGTTCCGGTCGACGCGGAAGGGCTACCAGGCGCTCTGGGTCGTGGACACGGTCACCGGGAGCTTCCGGCGCCTGGTGGCCAACCACGCGGACCAGACCCCCGCCTGGTCGCCGTCCGTCCCGCCGGAGTGACAGTTGGCCCGACGGTTGGCAACGAGGGACGGCCGGCGTAGCTTGGGGGCACCCTCCCGCGCGCGTGGACCGACCCCGCGGACGTCACGACGATCGCACACCGAAAGGAGTCCCCAGATGCGTCGCTCGCTTCGAATCAGCTCCGTCGTCCTCCTCCTGGCCGCCCTCGCCTGCGGGGGCAATCCCCAGCCGGAGACCTCCCCGGAGCCGGACACGGGCGACGACACCGAGGCCCGGGAGGAGGCCCGCAGGGACTCGCTCGAGCGGGCGCGGGAACGTCAGCGGGAGGCGGAGGCCGAGGAGCTCTGCCAGCGGGCGCTGGCGGCCGTCACCGCGGGCAACTACGAGGAGGCCCGCGAGCTCTACCAGAGGGCCCGCTCCGAGTACGAGGGGACCGAGTGCGCCGACCGGGCGGCCGACGAGCTGGACCGCCTCGACGCGGTGAAGACGGTCCGGGAGCGGATCCATTTCGAGTTCGACGAGAGCGACATCACGGACGCGGCGGCCGAGAAGCTCCAGAGGAAGGCCCGCGTGCTGCGGAACAACCCGGGCCTCAGTATCGTCATCGAGGGCCACTGCGACGAGCGCGGGTCCAACGAGTACAACATGGCGCTCGGGCAGCGCCGGGCGGAGTCGGCCCGGTCCTTCCTCGTCGACGCCGGCGTGCCGGAGGAGCAGATCGTCAGGACCGTCAGCTACGGGGAGGAGCGCCCGCTGGTGGACCGGAGCACCGAGGAGGCGTGGGCCCAGAACCGGCGGTCCGAGTTCGTCATCCAGCAGCTCGGCGACCTGTGACCCCTCCGGACGGGGAGGCCCTCCCATGACGCGGCTCTCGATCGCGACGCTGGCGGTTCTCGTGGTCCTGGGGGGCTGCTCCACCCGCAGCGACCTGGAGCGGGTGGAGGAGACGATGATCGCCGAGTTCCGCGAGCTCAACGAGCGGCAGGACTCGCTCGCGCGCGAGGTGCGCGACCTCCGGCGGGCCGTGCTGGACAGCCTCTCGGCCCGGGAGGGCGAGGCCCTCGGCGTCCGGGGCGAGCTCGGCCGCCGGCTGGACCAGCTCCGGGACCAGCTCGGCCGGGTCGCCGAGCTGACGGGGCAGAACCAGCGCACCATGGCGCGCCTCCGCCAGGAGATCGCCGCGTCCCGGACCGGCGGGGACACGGCCGGCGGCCCGGCCCGGCCGTCGGACTCGACCGGCGTCGAGGAGGAGGGCGACGGGAACGGCGGCGCCGGAGGATCGGCGACGCAGCTCTACGAGGCGGCGCTGGAGCAGTTCCGGCGAGGGGCCCACGGCACCGCCCGGTCGGGGCTCAGGGAGTTCCTCTCCGAGCACCCCGAACACGAGCTGGCCCCCGACGCCCAGTACTACGTGGCGGAGACCTACGCCCGCGAGGACCGGCCCCGCGAGGCGCTCGAGGCGTACAGCCGCGTCGTCGAGCTCCATCCCGGCTCGCGTCGGGCGGCGACCGCCCTGTACAAGAGCGGCGTTCTGGAGGCCGACCGGGGCAACCTCGAGGACGCGCGCGTCTACTTCTCCCGGGTGGTGGAGGGATACCCGGAGAGCGACGAGGCGGATCTGGCCCGCGAGCGGCTCGAGGGAGGGGACGGCTGACGGCAGGGCCGTTCCCGTGTCTTCCCGGGCCGCGCGCCGCGGCCCGCCGCGTCCGACCGACCTCCCGAGATCTCCACCCCGATCCGGTTCCGTGCGCTGCCCCGACTGCGACGACCAGAACAGCCGCGTCGTGGACTCCCGGCTGAGCCGCGGGGGGCGGGCCGTCCGCCGCCGCCGCGAGTGCGGCTCCTGCGGACACCGGTTCACCACCTACGAGCACGTCGAGCGGGAGCCGCTCACCGTGCGCAAGGCCGACGGGTCGAGCGAGCCCTACGAGCGGTCCAAGCTCTTCAGGAGCATCCAGATCGCGTGCGCCAAGCGTCCGGTCTCCAGGGACGAGGTGGAGAGCCTGGTCGACGACGTCGAGGAGGAGCTGGAGGCGGCCGACGAGCGGGAGGTGGAGAGCCA
The DNA here is from genome assembly GCA_964479295.1 of uncultured Gemmatimonadota bacterium. GTDB lineage: Bacteria > Gemmatimonadota > Gemmatimonadetes > Palauibacterales > Palauibacteraceae > CAYVFM01. The sequence continues at coordinate 15,365 of CAYZLN010000006.1, read as the reverse complement.
GCGGATCGGCGAGATGGTGATGGACGGCCTCCGGCGCCTCGACCAGGTGGCCTACGTCCGGTTCGCCTCGGTCTACCGCAACTTCCAGGACACGGCGGAGTTCATGGAGGAGGTCCGGGAGCTGGTGCGGCGGGCGGGGTACGACGCCGAGGGGCAGGTCGATCTCTTCCGGGACGACGAGGGCGGAGGAGAGGGGTGAGATGGACCGCGAACGGGCCGAGATGCCGTTCCTGGACCATCTGGAGGAGCTCCGGACCCGGCTGATCTGGAGCCTGGCCTTCGTGGGCGTCGCCTCCGTGGCCGGGTTCTTCGTCGTCACCGAGCTGGGGGTCATCGGCCTCCTGGAGGCCCCCATCCGTGACCTGGTGCCGGGGGACAAGCTCTTCTTCACCAACCCCACGACCCCGGTGATGGTGACCTTCAAGCTCTCCTTCGTGGTGGGGCTCGTGCTGGCCTTCCCGGCCCTCGTCTACCACGGCTGGAAGTTCTTCGCGCCCGCCCTGCACGAGCACGAGAGGAAGTACCTGGTGCCGGGGGGATGGGCGGCGTTCCTCCTCTTCCTGGCGGGCCTCGCCATGGCCTATTTCGTGGTCCTCCCCCTGGGGCTGCGGTTCCTGCTCTCGTTCCAGGCGGACACCCTGTCGCCCCTCATCACCGTCGACGAGTACCTCTCCTTCGCCACGCGCCTCATCCTCGTCTTCGGCCTCATCTTCGAGATGCCCGTCGTCCTGGTCCTCCTCTCGCTGGTCGGCGTGGTGACGTCCGACGGCCTCCGGCACTACCGGCGCCACGCCCTCGTCGCCATCGCGACGGCGGCGGCGCTGCTGACGCCCGCCGACGTGGGGACCATGGCCGTGATGATGGGGCCCATGGTCCTCCTCTACGAGGCGTCGATCTGGCTGGTCCGGTTCGTGGAGCGGCGCCGGTCGGGGCCCGGCGCGGAGGCGCGGGGGGAGGCGTCGTGACCGCCCCCTGCGACCGGCGCCGCCCGCGGCCCCCGCCGCCCGCGGGCCGACCCTTCCCGGCGGGGCGGGGCGGGAAGCTCGTGGCGGCCGTGGCGCTCGTCGCCGCGTCGGCCGCCCCGCTTCCGGGCCAGGAGCCCGACCCCGTTCGGGGCGACACCACCGCCGCCGCGGACACGCTGGTCGCGGACACGCTCGGCGTGGACATCCTCCCCGCGGACACGCTGGACGTCGACACCCTCCCGGCCGACACCGTCCCGGTCGACACCGTCCCGGCCGACACGGCCGGGCCCGGCCCCGACGCCGAGGCGGTGCAGGAGGACCTGGCGGGCGGGGGGTTCCCGGAGCGCGACTCGATCTTCCGGGGGCTCGCCGAGGAGAGCGGCCACCGGGTGATCGAGTACCGGGGGCGCAGCGTGTCGCTGGACGTGCCGGAGCGTCGCATCGAGCTGCGGGACTCGGCCCAGGCCAACTACTCCGACGCCGCCCTGCGGGCCGACTCGATCACGTACCGTTCCCGCCTCCAGTTCATGAGCGCCCGGGGGGACGTCCGGCTGGCGAGCCCCGACCAGCGGCGCATGACCACCGACTCCGTCCTCTACTACGACGTCTCCCGGCTCAAGGGGACGGTCCTGAACGCGCACACGAGCTTCGCGGCCCGGGGCGCCGAGTGGCAGGTGCAGGGCGACGCCGTGCCGGTCGGCGACCGGACGCTCTACGTCAACCGGGGCAGCTTCACCTCCTGCGGCCGCGAGACGCCCCACTACTTCTTCCGGGCCGGCCAGATCAAGATGGTCAGCCAGGACGTCATCGCCGCGTGGCCGGTGACGCTCTACGTCGCGGACGTGCCCGTCTTCTGGCTGCCCTTCTTCGCGCAGGACATCCGGCCCGAGCGCAGGAGCGGCATCCTCCCCCCGCAGTTCGGCATCAACGACATCGTCCGGACCTCGGGGGACACCCGGCGCCAGATCTCCGGGACGGGCTACTACTGGGCCATCGACCGCTACATGGACGCCGCCTTCACCGTGGACTGGTTCAGCGGCCAGTTCACGCGGCTGAACGGGCAGTTCCGGTACAACGTCCGGAAGAAGTTCCTCGAGGGGGAGGTCCGGGTGACCCGGGACTTCGCCGACCAGAGCAACTTCCAGCTCGACGCCACCCACCGGCAGCGCCTCACCCCCGACACCCGGATCCAGGCCGACGTCCGCTTCGTGACCGAGGAGGAGCTGCTCCGCGGCCGGAGCTTCGAGACCAGCGAGCAGACCCAGACCATCGACTCCGACGTCGGGATCGACCACGACTTCGGGTTCGGCAACGTCTCCCTGAGCGGCCGCCGTCAGCAGTTCCTGGGGACGGACGGGCGCGTCGACCTGACCCTCCCCCAGGCGAACCTGAGCCTCTCCCCGGTGACCCTCTTCGAGGCGCCCCGCAACCGGGCCGGGTTCTTCAACAACGTGACCCTCAGCCCCGGCGGGATCTCGTTCAGCCGGAGCCAGCAGAACCGGGACCGGGGGGACGACGTCACCAACCTCAACGCCCGGGTGGGCCCGTCGGTGCGCCTGGGCGACTTCAGCGTCTCGTCCGGGGCCTCCTACCAGGAACGGGAGACGACCCCGCTGCGGGCCGTGGTCGATTCCGCCACCGGCGACAGCACCTTCCTCGAGCTGGACCCGCGCAGCCAGTCCACCGTGAACTGGAACGCCTCGACCGACTACCAGATCGACCTCATGGGAAGCACCTCGCTCCGCCCGAGCGTCGAGGTCTCGGGGGGATGGTTCCGGTCCGTGAGCCCGCCCGACACGATCCGGGGGGACACGGTCCCGGACACGGGCGGCCGGTTCGTGGAGACGCCGACCCGGTTCAACGTGGGCGCCAGCATGAACACCGACCTCTTCGGCTTCTTCCCGGCGTTCGGACCCTTCTCCAGCGTCCGGCACAAGATCAGCCCGCGCTTCCAGTGGCGATACTCGCCGGCCGTGGAGCTGGACGACCCGTCGCTCGGCGAGATTTCGGGCTTCCCCGGGGGGCGCGGCGAGACGCAGCACACCCTCTCGGTGAGCCTCAACCAGACCTTCGAGGCGAAGATGCCGGTCGAGCGGGAGGAGGCGGAGCAGACCCGACCCGGCGACGGCGGGGCGGAGGGCGACGACGAGGAGGCGGAGGCCCCCGGCGCCGGCGAGGACGAGGGGGACCAGGGGGCCGGGGCACCGGAGGAGCCGCGGGAGGAGCGGACGGTCACCCTCCTGGCGATCCGGAGCGACGCCCTGCAGTTCGACTTCGAGCGCCCCGGGCCGACCCTCGTCACCGACCGGTTCTCGAACAGCGTCAGCTCCGACCTCTTCCGGGACCTGAACCTCACCGTGGAGTTCGACCTCTTCGAGGGCGACGGGGAGGCGCGGATGTTCGACCCCTTCCTCTCGCGGCTGAACGCCTCCATCAGCTTCCGGTCGGGCCAGGGGCTGGGGGACCTGATCGGCCTGG
>CAYZLN010000006.1:3705-11822 GCA_964479295.1 uncultured Gemmatimonadota bacterium | reverse complement strand
TACAACATCGACGACAGCGAATTCAGCGCCCACTCGGTCAGCCTGACGCGGAACCTCCACCGCTGGCAGGCCCAGTTCGACTTCCGCCGGGCCCCGAACGGAAACTTCTCCTTCCGGTTCTTCGTGACCCTGACCGACGCCCCCGAGCTGATGCTCGACTACGACCAGCAGAGCGAGCCGCTTCGGTGAGGGAGGGGGCGGCGCGGGCCTCCGACGAGAGGAGCCGACGATGAGCGCCGACGCATCGGTGCAGGTGGACGGACGGACGCTGACCCCGGACGCGGTGGAACGGGTGGCCCGAGATCGCGGCACGGAGCTCCGCCTGCCCCCGGACGCCCGCGAGCGGATGGAGAGGAGCCGCGCGGCCGTGGCGTCGATCGTCGAGGGCGAGGAGGCGGCGTACGGCGTCAACACCGGGTTCGGCCGGCTCTCGGACGTCCGGATCTCCCGGGAGCGGCTGGAGAAGCTCCAGGTGAACCTCGTGCGGAGCCACGCGTGCGGGGTCGGCGAGCCGCTGGGCGAGCCGGCGGCCCGTGCGCTCGTGCTGCTCCGGGCCAACGTCCTGGCGGGCGGGCACAGCGGCGTCCGGCCCGCGGTCGTGGAGCTCCTGCTGGCGCTTCTCGACCGCAACGTCGTCCCGCGGGTGCCCCGGGCCGGCTCGGTGGGCGCCTCGGGCGACCTGGCCCCCGCCGCGCACGTGGCGCTGGTCCTCCTCGGGGAGGGGACGGCCGTGGTGGACGGACGGACCCTCCCGGGAGACGAGGCCCTCCGGGAGGCCGGGCTGGACCCCCTGGATCTCCGGCCGAAGGAGGGCCTGGCCCTCCTCAACGGCACCCAGGGCATGACCGCCGTGGGCACGCTGGCGCTGCTCCGGGCCGAGCGGCTCCTGGACGTGGCCGACCTGGCCGGCGCCACGTCCCTCGAAGGGCTGCGTGGGAGCCCGGAGCCCTTCGACGCGGAGGTGCAGCGGCTCCGGCCCCACCGGGGGCAGGCGGAGAGCGCCCGGCGGCTGCGGGCCGTCCTCCGGGAGAGCGAGATCCGCGAGAGCCACCGCCACGGGGACCCGCGGGTGCAGGACGCCTACTCGCTCCGGTGCATGCCCCAGGTGCACGGCACGGCCCGGGACACGCTCCGGTTCGCCCGGCGGACGCTCGAGGTGGAGATCAACAGCGCCACCGACAACCCCCTGGTGCTGACCGGGGAGGACGGCGAACCCCGCGTCGTCTCGAACGGAAACTTCCACGGCCATCCGGTGGCCACGGCCCTCGACCACGTCGCCACCGTCCTGTCGTCGGTCGCCTCCATCAGCGAGCGGCGCACCGACCGTCTCCTGAACCCCGACACGTCGGGCCTGCCGGCCTTTCTCACCCCCGAGCCGGGCCTGCGCTCGGGGATGATGATGATGCAGGTGACCGCGGCCAGCCAGGTCGCCGAGACCCGCCACCTGGCCACGCCCGCCAGCGCCGGCTCCCTCCCGACCGGGGCGGGGAAGGAGGACCACGTCTCCATGGGCATGCACGCCGCCCACCAGGCCGCGGAGGCCGTGGAGTGCCTCGAGCGCGTGCTCGCCGTGGAGCTGCTGGCCGGGGCCCAGGCCGTGGAGTTCCTGGCGCCCCTGGAGCCGGGCCGGGGGGTGGCGGAGGCGCTGTCCGCGGTCCGCGACGAGGTTCCGCGCCTGGAGGACGACCGGCCGCAGGCCGGGGACGTCGAGGCGGTCGTCTCCCTGATCCGGTCGGGGCGGCTGGGCCGGGTGGTCTCCCGGGCGCTCGACGGCTGACGCCGGGAGGGGTGGTCGCGGGCCCGGTCCGGGCCTATCTTGGGGCGCCCGTCCATCCGCTCGAGCCGGAGCACCCGGTGTCCGACAGCCCGCCCCGCGGGCCGCGACCCGATCGTCGGCGCACGCCCCGCCACGGCCGCCCCCGCGGGCGGGCGACGCAGGGCCCCAGGGAGGACCCCCATGGCGCGCAGCGTCAGCCAGCTCAAGGAAGAGGCCCGCCGGGCCGAGCAGCGCGAGGAGTGGTCGCGCGCCATCGACCTGTACCTCGAGGCCCTCCGCATCTCCGAGGAGAGCGGGGACATCTCCCTGGACCTCAGCCTCTACAACCGGATCGGCGACCTCTACCGCCGGGGCGGGAACACCGACGAGGCGGTGAGCTTCTACCGGAAGGCCGTGGAGCAGTACGCCGAACAGGGCCTCCACACCGGGGCGGTCGCCCTCTGCAACAAGATCCTCCGGCTGGCGCCCGACCAGGTGGACACGTACCGCGTCCTGGGCCGCCTGCACGCCTCCAGCGGCCTCGCCGCCGAGGCCCGGAACGCCTTCGGGGAGTACGTCGAGCGCATGGAGGAGCGCGGGGACCGGGCCGCGGCCCAGGACGGCCGCCTGGAGCTGGCCCGGAGGGTGGAGGACGTGGAGCTCCTCTCGGACGTGGTCGAGGAGATGGTGGCCGAGGGCCGCGAGGAGGACGCGCGCTCGGCGGTCCGGGGGATCTGGCAGGAGCAGCAGGAGGGGGCCGGAGACGCGGACCCGGAGGTCCGCGAGCTCGCCGAGCGGATGGACGTCGTCGAGGGGCCGCCGGCCGACGCCCCGGACGAGGGGGCGGCCGACGGCGAGCCGGACGCGTCGGGAACGCCGGAGGCCGGGGCCGAGGAGGACGCCGGGGCACCGGCGGAGTCCCCCGGTGACGCGGGCGCGGACGGGGAGCCGCCCGGCCCGGACGCGACGGAGCAGGCCGCGGCCTCGACGGAGGGGGCGGACGAGGACGAGGCGACCGACGAGGACGCGGAGGGCGTGGAGCTGGAGGAGATCCTCCTCCACGACCCCGGGGGAGGCGGTCGCTCGGGGGGCGACGCGGCCGACGCCCCGCCCGAGGACGGGCGGGAGGCCGACGGCGGGGGCCGGGACGACGCGGAAGCGCCGGCGGCCGGGACGGCTCCCGGACCGTCGGAGGGCGACGGGTCGCCGTCGCCGACGGACGGGCCCTCCGACGCGGGGGACGACGCGGCGGTCGAGGGCGGGCCCGCGACGGAGCCGGGCCCGGGCGAGGGCCCCGCCCCGTCTTCCTCTCCGGAGACGGACGAGCCGGTCGACCTGGGCGAGCGGATCCGTCGACGCCTGGAGGGGGAGCCCGGGGCCGGCGAGGCGCCCGTCCCGGGGGACTTCGACGACATGCTCGTCGGCTTCCGGGCCGAGGCCGCCGAGACGTCCGGCGAGGCCGACCCCGAGGCCCACGTGGAGCTGGGCGTCGCCCTCCGCCAGATGGGGCTCGTGGACGACGCGATCCGCGAGTTCCAGGTCGCGGCCCGGGCCCCCGAACCTCCCGTGCGCGCCTTCGAGCTCCTGGGGGAGTGCTTCCTGGAGAAGGACCTCCACAGCGTCGCCGTCCGGGTGCTGAACCGGGCGCTCCGCCTGCCGGGGCATCCGGACCACGAGCTGCTCGGGGTGCTCTACCAGCTCGGCGTGGCGTACCAGAGCGTCGAGGAGCACGCCGAGGCCCTCGACTGCTACGAGCGGGTCTTCAGCGTCGACATCGACTTCCGCGACGTCGGCGAGCGCATGGGGGAAGTGCGGTCGCGCGTCTGACCCCCCGGGAGCCTGCCCCGGACCCGGGCGGCGCCGGCCGACCCGGGCGGGAGGCCGGGCCGCTCCGGGCCTCTGCTTTGACAGCGTCCGGCGTCGGCCGCTAGCTTCCGGGCCGCTTTGCCCGACGCCCGCGCGCACCTCCGCCCACACTTCACGGGACCGATGGTCGAGGCCGCTCCGCCGACCCTCCAGTCGCTGAAGGCCCCGGTCGAGGACCGGCTCGAGGAGGTGCGCGGCCGGATCGCGGATATGGTCTCCTCGGACTTCGACCGGCTCGACGACGTCGCCGACTACCTGCTGAGGATGGAGGGGAAGCTGATCCGCCCCACCCTGCTCCTGCTCGCCGACCAGGTCGAGGGCCGGGCGTCACGGGAGGCCACGGTCCTGGGCGCGGTCGTCGAGCTGATCCACGTGGCGACCCTGGTCCACGACGACGCGGTGGACCATTCCGTCCGCCGGCGCGGGATGCCGGCCGTCAACGCCCGATGGACCCACCAGGTGGCGATCATCCTCGGTGACTTCCTCTACTCCCGCGCCGTCAGCGAGAGCTGCCGTGTGGGCAGCGTCGAGGCCATCGACCTGCTGGCGTCGGCGGCCAACCGCATGACGGTGGGGGAGATGCGGCAGCTCACGTCCCGCGACGCCCTTGACTTCACCGAGGGTGACTACGACCGGCTGTGCGAGTCGAAGACGGCCTCGCTCATGTCGGCCGCCTGCGAGCTGGGGGCGATGTTCGGGGCGCCCGGCCGGCGGGAGGCCCTGCGGGACTACGGCCGGGAGCTGGGGATGGCCTTCCAGATCACCGACGACCTGCTGGACTACACGGCGTCCGCGCTCGAGACGGGCAAGCCCTCGGGGCAGGACCTCAGGGAGCACAAGGTCACGCTCCCCCTCATCGCCGTCCTCCCCGAGCTGGAGGCGGGCGAGCGCGAACGGGTGACGGCGCTCTTCGACGACCCCGAGCCCTCGGACGAGGCCGTGGCGGGGGTCGTGGAGCTGGTGGAGCGGCACGGCGGTCTGGACTACGCGCGCGATCGGGCCGCGGAGCACCTGGAGCGGGCGCGATCGCGCCTCTCCGGGCTCCCGGACCGGCCGTCCGTCCGGGCGCTGCGGCGCGCGACCCGGTTCGTGGAGATCCGACGCCGGTGACGGCGTGGACGAGTCGCAAGACGAACGGGACGGCACGCGAGATGGAACTCGGGGGTAGACACAGACAGCAGGGACGCCGGGTCGTCCTGGTGGTCGCCGGGGGGCTCGTGCTGGGAGGGCTCCTGACCGAGCTCGCGGCCTTCGCCCTCCCGGCCAGCGCCGCGAGGCAGTTCTTCGTCACCACGGTCTCGGCCACCCTCGGGCCGCTGGCGCTCGACCTCCAGGTGATCGCCCTCACGCTCGGGCCGCTCGTGATCCGGGTCAACGTGCTCAGCGCCGTCGGCGTGATCCTCGTGGCCTGGTTCGCCCGCTCCCTCCTGTAGCCCGTAGGCCGAGGGCGGGCTTCACCGGAAAGGACGACTCATGTTCGGAATGGGGATCTGGGAGCTGCTCGTGCTCCTGCTCATCGTGCTCTTCTTCTTCGGCGCCAAGCGGCTCCCGGAGATCGGCCGGTCGCTCGGGGAGGGGATCCGGGAGTTCAAGGACTCGGTCCAGGAGATCGAGGACGAGCCCGACGAGGACCGGGAGGAGCTCCCGGGCGAGAAGCGCTGATCGGGACCCCGGCGGGGTGGTCCGTCAGCCCATCCCGCCGATCCCGCCCGTGGGCGGCCGCTGCTGCTGGCCGCGCTGGTCGAGCTCGTCCCTGAGGTCCCGGATCTCCGCCTGCTCGCGGAGGGCCTGGAGCCAGCGCTGGAGGTGCTGCTGGCGGAGCTGCTCCTGGAGCGACGCCCGGAGCCGGTTCTTCCGGGCCTCGAACTCCTGACGGTCCACCGGGCTCTTCTCGATCAGCTCGATCAGGGCCAGCCGGTCGCCGCCGCCGGCGAAGGGGCCCGCCACCTGGCCGGGCTCGAGCCCGAAGGCCGCGCCGACGGCGGGCGTGCCCTGGCCCAGGCCGGGCACCGATCCGATCCGGGTGAAGGAGGGGCTCTCCCGCACCTCCCAGCCGTTCTCGTCGGCGACCTCCTCCAGCCCGGCGTCGCCCGAGCGGGCCGGCTCCAGGGCCTGCTCCATCCTCTCGCGCAGCAGCTCGCGCTTCTTCTGGCGCAGGAGCCGCTGGCGGATCTGCGAGCGCACCTCCTCCAGGGGACGCACGCCGGCCTCCAGACGGTCCTCGAGCTCGAGGATGTGGCGCCCGGAGGCGTTCTCGAAGAACCGGCTCAGGCCGCCGACGGAGGTGCCGCCCTCGAAGGCCCAGGCGACGGCGACCCCGAGGTTCCCGGCCCCGGGCACGAACTCGGACCCTTCCTCGAGCCGCACGTCGTCCCGTAGCTCCAGCCCGAGGGAGTCGGCGGCCGTCTCGAGATCCGACTCGAGGGCGATCCCCTCCAGGCGGTCCATGCGGTCGAAGAGCTCGTCCTCGGCCTCGATGGACAGCTCCACGGGGGCGAGGACGTGGCTCAGGGTGACCTGGTCGCCCTGCCGCGAGGAGACCCTGATGAGGTGGAGTCCGGAGGGGGACTCGACCGGGTCGGAGACCTGGCCCACCGGCAGGGAGAACGCGGCCTCCTGCAGGGGCCCCACCATCTCGTCGGGGCCGACGCTGCCGAGGTCGGCGGCCTGCAGGCCGGGCGGGCTCTCCTCGGAGATCTCCTGGACGAGGTCGTCGAAGCTCCCGCCCTCCTCCACGAGGGCTCGGACCGAGTCCAGCCGGGCCCTCGCACGCGCCGAGTCGGAGGCGGAGGGCTCGGCGTCGAGGGAGACCAGGTCCACGACGGCCACCGGAGGGCGGGAGAAGTCCTGGCGGTTCTCCCGGTAGTGGGCCTCGATCTCCTCGTCGGTGACCTCGACCTCGTCGTCGGGGATCGCCGAGCCGGCCGACCGGCTCACGTACCGGACCCGCGCGGTGGCGTTCTGGTCCCGGTAGTGGCGCCACAGGTCCTCGTCGGAGAGGGACACCTCCTCGGCCACGAGCTGGAAGAGCTTGGTCCGGGGGATCTGCTGCCGGTAGTAGCTCTCGATCTGCATCAGGAGCTGCTCGTTCGCCGACCCCTGGGCGAAGAACTGCCGGTACTTCTGCATGTCGAACCGCCCGTCCGTCTGGAAGGCCGGGTGGTCCCGCAGGCTCGGGGGCGGGGAGGTCCGGAAGGCCTGCCGGACCTCCTCGTCGCTGACCCCGATCCCCAGACGCTCGAGCTCCTGCCGGATCAGCGTCTGCGTGACGAGCTGGTCCCACGCCCGGTTCTCGATCCGGTGACGGGCCTGGTCGCTCAGCGAGCCCTCCACCTGCTGGCGCGCCTGCTCGAGCTGGGACTGGAGCGTCTCGTTCCACTCCACGTACCGGATCTCCTCGCCGTTCACGACCCCCACCACCGGGTTCTGCTGGGCGCCCTGGGCGCCCGACCCGGCCTGGACCCAGTCCAACACCAGCCACGCGACGAACGCCAGCGTGAGCAACAGCATCATCCACTTGGCGCTGTCGCGCATCTTGCTCATGATCATCGTCCGACTCGCTCCTGTTCGGTTGCGGGTCGTGCAGCGGAACCGGGCCGCCGGGAGGCGGCCGCCGGTGTGAGGCGTGAGAGCGGCGGCCGGTGGAACCGACCGGAGCGGCAAGCTATCCCCGGGCACCGGAACGGGCAAGCGAGGCCGGAGTCTCCGTTGACAGCCCCGGAGCTCCGCGGCTATCTTCGCCTGGATCGAGATCGGCCTCCTCCACTCGGATCCGCCACGCGGCCCCCACCTCGAGACCACCCGCCACCATGCCCGCCGAGCTCTCGGAGCAGATCGAGCGGTTCGAGGAGAAGTTCGCCGAGAACCCGGACAGCCTCGTCTTCGCGCGGCTCGCCGACCTCTACCGGAGGGCGGGCGACGCGGACAGGGGGCTGAGCCTCCTGCAGGAGGGGCTGGAGCGTCATCCGGACTACCTGAGCGCCCACATCGTCAGGGCCCGGTGCCTGCGGGACCTCGGACGGCAGGGGGAGGCGGAGGACGCCTTCGAGAGGGTGCTGGAGCGGGACGAGCAGAACCTCGTGGCCCTCCGGGGGCTCGCCGAGATCGCCCGGGAGAGGGGCGACCTGGACGACGCGGAGCGCCGGTACGAGGAGCTGCTCGCCCTGGACCCCCGCAACGAGGAGGCCCGCTCCGCCCTGGAGGACCTCGTCGAGAGCCGGTCGGGCGACCCCGCCGGCTCCGGGTCGGAGGACGCGGACGTCGGGGGCGAGGCGGACGCCGACGACGACGCGGAGGCGGAGGCCGACGACGAGGGGCCCTGGTGGAGGTCGGACGAGCCGGACGCGGTCGCTCCGGAGGACGAGGCGGAGGGCGAGCCGGACGGGGCGGAGGAGCCGGAAGAGCCGGCCCGGTCCGCGGGCCCGGACGCGGCCGGAGAGCCCCCCCGGGCCGGGGCCGACCAGAGCGACGTCTTCAGCCTGGCCGGGCCGGACGA
>CAYZLN010000006.1:1866-3605 GCA_964479295.1 uncultured Gemmatimonadota bacterium | reverse complement strand
TGCCCCCGACCCCGGAGCCGGCCTCCCGGGAGGAGGCCGAGTTCCTCGGCCTCGAGGGCGGAGAGGAGGACGAGGACACCCCCGGGGAGGACGTCGGCGACGCCGGGTTGCCCGCCGAGGAGGAGCTGACCGAGCGGATCGAGGAGATCGCCGACACGGCGGCCGACGAGGCCCCGGACGGGCCGGAGGAGGACGGGGACGCCGAGGACCTCCTCACCGAGACCCTGGCGGACCTCTACGAGACCCAGGGGTTCTACCGCGAAGCCGTCGAGATGTACGAGGAGCTGCTCGAGGAGCGCCCCGGGGACGAGGAGCTCAGGGCCCGGCTCGAGGCCGCGCGCTCGGCCATGGGCGAGGGTGGGGCCGGCGACGGGCCCGACGTCGGGGAGGCCCGTCCGGAGGGCGGGCCGGAGGACGAGGCGGTCTCCGACGCGGAGGAAACGCACCCCGCGGAGATCGACGCCGGGGCCGCGGAGGACCCGGACGCGACGGCCGGCGACGAGGCGCCGTCCCGGGAAGACGCCGGAGGGGAGCGGGAGCCCGGGTCGGCCCGGTCCCACCTCAGGGCGCTGCTCCGCGGCCGGGCCGGGGAGGAGGGCTCCGCGGCCGGGGGCCCGGAGCCGGGCCCGTGACGCCGTCCGACAGCGCCGACCAGAAGCCCCGGACCGTCGGCGTCCTCCACGGCCCGAACCTCGACCGCCTGGGACGGCGGGAGTCGGACCGGTACGGCGACCGCAGTCTGCCGGAGATCGACGCGCTGGTCGAGCGGCGGGCGGAGCGGCACGGGGCCGAGGTGATCTCGTTCCAGGCGAGCGGGGCGGGGCGGCTCATCGACTGGATCCACGAGAAGACGGACGCGGTGGACGGGTGGGTGGTCAACGCCGGGGGGCTGACCCACACGAGCGTCGCCCTCCGCGACGCCCTCGTGGCGTCGGGCCGCCCCTTCGTCGAGGTGCACCTCTCCCACGTCTTCGCCCGGGAGGAGTTCCGGCGGGAGTCGGTCCTCGCGGACGCCGCCGTGGGGCTGGTGAGCGGGTTCAGGGCCGAGAGCTATCTGCTCGGGCTCGAGGGGCTCCTCTCCCACCTCGCCGCCGGCGAGTGAGCGCGAGGGCGACCCGGGCGGACGCACCCTCCGCCCGGCGGCTGGACGCGCTCCGGGCGAAGCTCGCCGAGGAGGGGCTGGGCGCCCTCGTGGTCTCCCACCCCCCCAACTTCAGGTACCTGACCGGGTTCGCCGGCTCGGCCGGGCTGCTGACGGTGGAGCCGGAGCGGGCGCTCCTTCTGGTGGACTCACGCTACGAGGAGCAGGCCCGGGAGGAGGCGGCCGGCGGGGTCGAGGTCCGGCGGGCGGACGGCGGCCTGCGGGAGGCCCTCGCCGACGCGCTGTCGGGACGGGGCGGGGGGGGCGTGGGCTACGAGGCCCACCGAACCAGCGTCCGGGCGGCCAGGCGGCTGGAGGAGGAGGCCGCCGCGGTCTCGTGGCGGGAGACCGGAGGCCTCGTGGAGGAGATCCGGGCCCGGAAGGAGGACGGCGAGATCGAGCTGCTTCGGGAGGCGGCCGCCGTGGCCGGCCGCGCCCTGGAGGAGGTGCTGGGCCTGGTCGAGGCCGGGTCGGCGGAGGCCGAGGTCGCGGCCGAGCTCGACTACCGGCTCCGGCTCGGCGGGACGGGCCCGCCCGCCTTCGACTCGATCGTGGCCTCGGGGCCCCGCTCGGCGCTCCCCCACGCCCGTCCGTCGGA
>CAYZLN010000006.1:0-1766 GCA_964479295.1 uncultured Gemmatimonadota bacterium | reverse complement strand
CACGGCATCGGGCTCGAGGTCCACGAGGAGCCTTCGCTCTCGCGGGAGTCGGACGACATCTTGCAGACGGGCAACGTGGTGACGATCGAGCCGGGGGTCTATCTTCGAGGGCGGGGCGGGGTTCGGCTGGAGGACGACGTCGTGGTCGGGGACGGCCGCGACGTCATCAGCGACGTCGGCAGGGACCTCGTCGAGATCTGAGCGCGACGGAACGGGAGACGCCGGAGGAGAATGGCGGACACGTCGGACTTCCGAACGGGCATGGTGCTCGAGCTGGACGGCGAGCTCTTCGAGATCCTGGACTTCCAGCACGTCAAGCCGGGGAAGGGCCAGGCGTTCGTCCGCACGGAGATCAAGAACGTCATGACCGGCAACGTCTTCCAGCGGACGTTCCGGGCCGGGGAGACGGTGGAGCAGGTCCGGCTCGTGCGCCGGCCCTACCAGTTCAGCTACCGTGACGGCACGCTCTACTACTTCATGGACCTGGAGACCTACGAGATGACCCCCCTCTCGGAGGAGACGCTGGAGGAGGGGCAGCTCCGGTACCTGGAGGAGGGCATGGAGGTCACGGCGCTGACCCGCGAGGGGGACGTCCTGGCCGTCGAGCTCCCGCAGTTCGTCGAGTCGGAGGTCGTGGACACGCGGCCCGGGGTCAAGGGCGACACGGCGCAGGGGGGGACCAAGCCGGCCGAGCTCGCCTCGGGCGCCGTCGTGCAGGTACCGCTGTTCATCGAGGAGGGGGACGTGATCCGCGTGGACAGGACGGAGAACGAGTACCTCGAGAGGGTCTCGGAATGATCGACCTGGACTGGATCCGCGAGCTCGTCGAGCTCGTGGACGGGTCGGAGATCGATTCGCTCGAGATCTCCCGCTTCGGGACCACCGTCAAGGTCCGGAAGTCGCCGCCCGAGGGAGCCGGGGGCCAGGGGGCCGTGCCCGTGCTCTCCGGCGGGGGTGCCCCCGGCGGGCCCGCGGGCGGCGCCCCCCCGACGGCAGCCGGCGCCGGGCCGGCCGCGGCGGAGGCCGCGGGCGGCGGCCCGGAGGAGGCCGGGACGGCGGAGGAGGCCGACGAGGACCTCCACGAGATCGAGTCCCCGATGGTGGGGACGTTCTACCGGGCGCCGGCCCCCGACGCCCCTCCCTACGTGGAGGTGGGGGACCGGGTGGAGGAGGGCGAGACCCTCTGCATCCTGGAGGCGATGAAGCTGATGAACGAGCTCGAGTCCGAGGTCAGCGGGACGATCCGGGAGATCTGCGTCGAGAACGCCGAGTCGGTGGAGTACGGCCAGGTCCTGTTCCGGGTCGACACCGGCTGAGGCGGGGCGCGAGCACCGGGTGCCCGTGTTCCAGAAGATCCTCGTCGCCAACCGGGGTGAGATCGCCCTGAGGGTCGTCCGCTCCTGCCGGGAGCTGGGGATCCCCACCGTCGCGGTCTACTCCGAGGCCGACCGCGAGTCGCTCCACGTCCGCTTCGCCGACGAGGCGGTGTGCATCGGCCCCACCGCCAGCCGCGACAGCTACCTGAACATCCCGCGGATCATCGCCGCGGCGGAGATCACCGGCGCCGACGCCATCCATCCCGGCTACGGCTTCCTGGCGGAGAACGCCGAGTTCGCCGAGAGCTGCGAGCGCTCGGGGTTCACCTTCATCGGGCCGGAGGCCGGGCACATCCGGAAGATGGGGAACAAGGCCGAGGCCCGCCGGACCATGGAGGCGGCCGGCGTCCCCGTGGTCCCGGGCAGCGAGGGCCGGATCGACGACCCGGA
>CAYZLN010000005.1:14996-25356 GCA_964479295.1 uncultured Gemmatimonadota bacterium | reverse complement strand
TTCCTCGAGAACGACCTGGCCCTCTACGCCGCGCACCTGCCCCTGGACGCCCATCCCGAGGTGGGGAACAACGTGCTGCTGGCCGAGGCGCTGCAGCTCGAGCCCGAGGGGCGCTTCGGCGACCACGACCTCGTGGAGGGGATCGGCGTCTGGTGCCCGGCGGACCTGTCGCGGGACGCCCTGGTCCGGCGCGTCACGGAGGCCTGCGGCCGGGAGCCGACGCTGATCCCGGGCGGCCCCTCACACGTCCGGCGGGTGGGGATCGTCACGGGCGGGGCCGCCGAGCTCATCCCCCAGGCCGCCGAAGCCGGGCTGGACACCTTCGTCACCGGGGAAGGGCCCCACCACACCTTCCACGTGGCGCAGGAGGCGGGCGTGAACGTCGTCTACGGCGGCCACTACGCCACCGAGACGTTCGGCGTGAAGGCCGCGGCCGAGCGGCTGTCGGAGGAGTTCGGCGTGGAGTGGACCTTCCTCGACCACCCGACGGGGCTGTAGGTAGGGGTCGACCGGACCCGGGCCTCCTCCCGGGGCCCGGGGAGAGCCCCCTCCGGGCGTCGGGCCGCTCGCCGGCCCCACGGCCGCGGGGCCCTCAGAAGACCGAGAAGCGGATCCCCTCCAGGTAGCGCTCCGGCCGCTGCCGGATGTCCTTGGACAGCGCCGCGACCTCCTCCGACGCGGTCTGCAGGTTCTCGGCGGCGGCGGTGACCCGCTCGTAGAGCCGGTCGTCGTTGACGAGCTTCCCCAGCGACCCCTCCCCGCGGTCCGTCTTGTCGAGGATGGAGGCGAGGGACTCGCTCGAGGCGGTGAGCCCCTCGCTGGTGCGGTTCAGCTCCCGGGTGAGGGAGTCGAGGCGGGTCAGGGTGCGCTCCATCTCGGGGCCGGAGGTCGCCCGGGCCAGGTTGTCGGAGGTCCGGTTCAGGCTCTCCAGGAGCCGGCCGATCGTCTCCCGCTCCGCCCGGACCAGGCGCTGCAGCTCCCGGAGGGTGCCGGAGAGGTCGCCGGCGCCGGTCCGGAGCGCCCGGACCGTGCTGTCCGAGAGGATCCGGGCCGTGCGGTCCAGGACGTCCTCGGCCCGGCCGCCGAGCCGGGTGGCCACGGACTGGAGGCTGGGGCCGGTGCCGGCGGCGATGGTGTCGCCGGCGGCCAGGGGCTCCTGCGCCCCGCCGGGGACGAGGCGCACCATCTGGCTGCCGAGGAACCCCGAGGGCTCGATGACCGCCCGGCTGTCCCGGGGGATCTCCACGTCGCCGCTCACGTCCAGCCCCAGCACCACCCCGCGGTCGCCGAGCTGCACCCCGCTGACCGAGCCGACGTCCACGCCGTGGAGGTAGACCCGCGCCCCGGAGGAGACCTGCGCTGCGTCGGGGGCCAGGGCGCTGAACCGGAACCGCTCGCCCCCGATGTCGGCGCCGGTGATCCACAGCACGCCGGCCACGAGGGCGGCGCCGGCCAGCAGGACCAGCAGGCCCACCTGGAGCTCGGCCCGGTGCTCCGAGCGGAGGCCGGGGTCCCTCACGCCGTCGCTTCCCGGGCCCGGGCCCGGCGGCCGCTGCGCTCGCGGATCCGGGCGCCGAGGTCGCCCCCGGTGAGGAAGCGCTCGACCTCGGCGTCCTCGCTCTCGCGCAGCTCCTCGGGCGTGCCGAGGGCCCGGACCTTCCCGTCGGAGAGGAGCGCGATGCGGTCCCCGAGGTAGAAGGCCGACTCGACGTCGTGGGTCACCACGATGCTGGTGAGCCCGATGTCGTCCTGGAGGCGGGCGATGAGGTCGTTGATCGTCGCCGCGTTGAGGGGGTCGAGCCCGGTGGTCGGCTCGTCGTAGAGGATGTACTTCTTCTCGCCGACGATGGCGCGGGCGAGGGCCACGCGCTTCTGCATCCCGCCGGAGAGCTCGGCGGGCAGCAGCGGGAGGACGCCCGGGTCGAGGTTCACGTGGGTCAGCGACTCCCGGACCTTCTCGTCGCAGAGCTCGGGTTCCTCGTCGCACAGCTCCGGGGGCAGGCCGAGCCGGATGTTCTCGCCCACCGTCAGGGAGTCGAAGAGGGCCGATTCCTGGAAGACGTAGCTGATCTTGGAGCGGATCTCCTCGATCTGCTCGGCGTCGGCGTCCACCACCGACAGCCCGTCCACCGACACCTCGCCCTCGTCCGGATCGAAGAGCCCCACGATGTGCTTGATGAGGACGCTCTTGCCCGTCCCGGAGGGACCCATCACCACCACGGTCTCGCCGTCCCGGACGTCCAGGTCGACCCCGTCCAGGACCACCTCGTCGTTCAGGATCTTCTTCAGCCCGCGAATCCGGATCATCGGCTCGTGTCCCGAAGAGAAGATGAGCGCTCGCTCTGCTCGCTCGGCCGGGCGCGGACGTCCCGGCGGGGTCGGCGGAGCGCGGCTCCCCGACCCGGCCCGGTCGGCCGGCGCGCGGCGGGCCCCGACGGCCCCCGCGGGCCGGCATCCGTCGCTTCGGCGGCCCGGAAGAAGCTACCCGACCTTCGGACCCGGGGTCCGGTCGGGGCCCGCGTCGTCCCCGGCCGACGCGCCTCGGTCCCCCCCGCGGGCCGCTCCGGCCGGCGCGTCTCGACGGCTCCGCCCGGGACGCCGCTCACGAGACGGCCTTGTAGATCGGGGCGAGGAGGACGTCGAGTACCATGATCGCCACGATGACCGAGACCACGGCGTTCGTCGTCGTGCGCCCGACGCCCGCCGCGCCGCCCTCGGCCTGGATGCCCACGTAGCTGGCGACGAAGGTGATCGTGAAGCCGAAGAAGATCGCCTTGACCAGGGAGAAGATCAGCGCGGCCCCGTGGTAGTAGGACTGGACGCCGAAGACGTACTCGTGGGTCGACATCGGCAGCAGCCCCACCGACGTGATCCAGCCGCTGAAGATGCCCGCCACGTTGGCCAGGACGACGAGGGGGACGAGGACGAACGTCCCGGCCAGCACCCGGGGGACGATCAGCTCCACCACGGGGTCGCGCCCCAGGGTCCGGAGGGCGTCGATCTGATCGGTCACGCGCATGGTGCCCAGCTCGGCCCCGATCCCGGCCCCCACCCGGCCGGCGAGGACGATGGCGGTGAGGACCGGCGCCAGCTCGGTGAGCATCCCGGCGGCCACCGCCTCGCCGACGATCCACATGGGCAGCGTGGTGAACTGGTAGCCGCTCTGCTGGGCGAGGACCGACCCGCTCAGCGCCCCCACCAGCAGCACGAGCCCGAGGCTGTCGACGCCCATCTGCTTGGCCTGGACGAAGGCCTCGGTGACGTACCGCCTCGGCTTGCGGAGCGCCACCACCGTGGCCGCCAGGAGGATCCCGCTGCGGCCGGCGTGCCGGGCCGCCGAGAAGCCGAAGCGCCCCAGGGCCCGGATCCAGCCGGTGGGCCCGCCCGGCCCGCCTCCGGCGCCCGGGTCCGGGCCCTCGTCCCCGGACTCCGCCGCGGAGGCCCCGGGGCCCCCGGCGGTCCCGTCGGTCACGGCCGCTCCGGCGCCGAGTCGCCCGCCGCCTCCCCGGAGGGCGGTCCGTCGGGCGGCGTCCCCGGCGGGGTCCAGCCCGCGGCGGCTAGGGAGTCGCTGAGCTCGTCGACGCGCCGCCAGACGGCCTCCATCCGCTCCGGGCTCGCGCCCCGGGTCCGGGCGTAGTCGAGGAGCTGGTCGGCGTCCACGCCCCGGGACTCGAGGACCCGGGCCCGGAGGGAGTCCGCCCGCCCCCCGTCGTCGGAGGCGGCCTCCGGCGACGGGGAGAGGGCGCTGTCGAGCACCACGAGCCGTGCCATGACCTCGACGTAGACCGAGTCGCTCAGCGGCTGCGTGCCGCCTCCGTCGTCGCCGCCGCAGCCCGGGACGAGGATCGCCGCCGCGAGGAGGGCGAGGCCCGGGCGTCCCGGCCCGGCGGGGTCCCGCCGCCGCACCGTCACGGCCCGGCGGCCCCTTCGGCCGTCCGCCACAGCTTCCGCGCCAGCCAGGCGAAGATCAGCACGCCGACGGCGGTCTGGACCACGGGGCCGTCCTGCCATCCGTAGCCGATCGTCCAGTTGTCGACGAGCCACTGGAAGAGGGGGACCTGCTCGGCGAAGAAGATGATGGCGGCCAGGAAGACGCCGACCAGCGCCGCTCCGGCGATGAGCCCGGAGCTGAAGAGGATCCCGCCCTCCCGCTTCTCCTCCATCTCGTCGCCCTCGCTGCGCGCCTCGGTGAGCTTGCGGAGGCCGCCGCCCACGAGGATCGGGGTCGTGAGGGAGACGGGCAGGTAGAGGCCGACGGCGAAGGCCAGGGAGGGCTGCTTGAGGAGATGCTCGACCACGGCGGCCAGGACGATCCCGATCACGACGAAGCTCCACGGGAGGTTGGCCT
The DNA here is from genome assembly GCA_964479295.1 of uncultured Gemmatimonadota bacterium. Lineage (GTDB taxonomy): Bacteria > Gemmatimonadota > Gemmatimonadetes > Palauibacterales > Palauibacteraceae > CAYVFM01. The sequence goes on along the minus strand of CAYZLN010000005.1, from coordinate 21,008 downwards.
CGAGCACCCCGTCGATCACGAGGCTCATGAGCGTGGCCTGGGGCGCGGGGAGGGTGTCGCTGCCGATGCCGTAGGAGCCGTGCAGCAGGATGAGGACGCCCCCCATGACGGTGGCGGAGGTGAGGACCCCGATCATCTCGCCCACCTGCTGCTTCCAGGGCGTTGCCCCCACGAGGAAGCCGGTCTTCAGGTCCTGCGACGTGTCGCCGGCGATCGCCGCGGCGATGCAGACGACCGCCCCCACCGAGAGGATCGAGACCCGGGCGTCGGGCGCGTCGCCGAGGCCCAGGGCCACGAAGATCAGCGCGGTGGCGATCAGAGTGGCGATCGTCATCCCGCTGACCGGGTTCGAGCTCGAGCCGATGAGGCCGACGATCCGCGACGAGACGGTCACGAAGAAGAAGGCGAAGACGACGATGGCCAGGCCCGCCGCGAGGTTGACGGGGACGGTGGGCACCGCCCAGAGGATCACAGCTATGGCGAGGGCCGCGACGCCGACCCAGGCGAGCGGCAGGTCGCGGTCGGTGCGGGCCACCGATTCGACCGACTCGGCGGCCGCGTCGCCGATCTCGCCCATCCCGATCTTGACGCTCTCGAGGATGGTCGGGAGCGACTTCACCAGCGTGATGGCGCCCCCGTACGCGACGCCGCCGGCCCCGATGTAGCGGATGTAGTTGTTCCAGATCTGCGAGGTGGACATCTCGGTGACCGGGACCTCGCCGGGGTAGATGACCTGTCCGCCCCCGATCAGGTCGATGAGGGGGATGATGCCGAGCCACGCGAGCGCGCCCCCGCTGAACATGATGAGGGCGATCTTCCAGCCGATGATGTACCCGACGCCGAGCAGCTCCGGCGTGGCGTCGGCCCCGATCCTCGCCTTCCCCCACAGGGGGATCTCCGGGCTCTCGTTCCAGAGACGGAACGCGTGGGTGTCCGCCAGCAGCTTGTACAGCCCCCCGATCCCGAGCCCGCTGAAGACCAGCCCGGCCTTCGAGCCGCCGGCCTCGCCGGCGACCTGGACCTCGGCGCAGGCCGTGCCCTCGGGGTAGGGGAGCTTGCCGTGCTCCCGCGAGATGAGGAAGCGCCGGAGGGGGATCATGAAGAGCACGCCCAGCAGCCCGCCCAGGGACGCGAGCGTGAAGACCTCGAGCTGTTCCACCTCGAGCCCCCAGACGAAGAGCGCCGGGATGGTGAAGATCACCCCGGCCGCCAGCGACTCCCCGGCCGAGCCGACCGACTGGACGATGTTGGTCTCCAGGATCGTCCCGCTCCGGAGGAGGCGGAAGACGGCGATGGCCATCACCGCGGCCGGGATGGAGGCGCTGACGGTCAGGCCGACGCGGAGGCCCAGGTACGCGTTGGCGGCGCCGAAGACCACCCCGACGGCGGCGCCGATGAGGACCGCCTTCAGGGTGAACTCGGGGAGGTTCGACTCGGCGGGGACGTAGGTGGGGTACTCGTCGCCGGGGATCTCCTCGTAGGCCTCCGGCGGCAGCGTGCGCCGCTCCTGGTCCGCGGCGGTGGACGCGTCGTCGGCCATGAGCCCCTCTCTCCTCTCGTCAACCCGGGGAGCCGTGCCGGACGGCGTCCGGGCTCCGGCGGTCGGCGTTCGCAGGCGGGTGCGTGTCGTTCGGTCCGGCGCCGGCGGGCGCCGGGACAGGCGCCCGCAGGCTAGCCGGAGGGGGGCGCGGCTGTCAAGCTGGGGACCGCTCGAACCCCCGACGCGCCGGGCCTCCCGCGGGGACGGAGCGCATCTGAGGGACGTCGGGACTGCCGAACTGACAGGGACCGGACGCCGCCGCGGCGGTCCGTCGCGCCTGGCTGGCGCAGACGCACCGCGAGCCGCCGGACGGGCCGGGTACGGCTCTTGCCCCTTCAGAGGGCCGAGGGCAGGTGACTCCAGCGGGAGGCTTTCCATGGACGACGACCGATCTCGATCCAGCGGAGCGGGCCGCCGGGCAGGCGGCGGAGACGCGGACCCGGGCGGAGAGAGGGAGCCGGGCTCCGCCGGCCGCAGCGGGGGCGACGACGGGCCCGGACGCGCCGGCGATCCGGCCGCCGGGGAGGGCGCTTCCCGGGCGGGGGGGCCCGGGGGGCGCGCGGAGCGCACCTGGGGCGAGACGCTCCACGGGGTGCAGGAGGCCGTGGGCGACATGATGGGGGAGGTGCTGGACGGCGTCCGGGACGTGGCCGCGGGCCGGCGCTTTCCCCGTGTCGACGTGATCCGCCTCGAGGGGGAGGGCTACCGGGTGTTCGTCGACCTCCCCGGCGTGCAGAAGGAGGAGCTTGAGGTCACCACCATGGGCGCGGAGATCACCGTGGCGGGCCGGCGCCTGCCGAACGAGATCCCCGACGACGCCGACGTCCTGCGCTCCGAGCGCGGGCACGGGAGCTTCCGGCGCTCGGTGCGGCTCCCGGCGGACGCCCGGGAGGACGAGGTCCGGGCGACGCTGGAGGACGGGGTGCTCGTGATCCGGGTCCCGCTCGCCGAGCCCGGCGAGGCCCGGACGGTCGAGATCGACTGACGCCGGCCACGGCGCGGGGCCGACCCGTCGGGCCGGCGTCGACGCCGGCCCGGCCCGAGCCCCGGAGCAGCGGCGCGGCGATGCCACCGAGCCGACGGACTGACGGAGTCGAGACCACGAGGAGCCACACACGCACATGATTTCCGGCGACCGACTGACCGTGAAGGCCCGGGAGGCGCTTCAGGACGCCGCCCGGCGGGCCGAGCGCTCCGACAACCCGGCGGTGGAGGACGTCCACCTCCTGGCCGCCCTGCTGGACCAGGAGGGCGGCGTGGTCCGCCCGATCCTGGAGAAGGCCGGGGCCGACCCCGCCGCGCTCCGGCGCGACCTCGACGGGCGGCTCGACCGGCTCCCGACCCAGTCCGGCGCCTCGCCGCAGATCAGCCGGGAGCTGAGCCGCGTCTTCGACGACGCCGACGAGGAGGCCCGGGAGATGGACGACGCCTACGTCTCCTCGGAGCACCTGCTCCTCGCTCTGGCGGGCGAGCGCGCCAGCACGACCAGCGGGCTTCTGGCCGACCGCGGCGTGGACCGGGACGTGATCCGGGAGGCGGTGTCCGACGTCCGGGGGCCCCACCGGGTGAGGGACGAGGACCCGGAGGGCAAGTACCAGGCGCTCGAGAAGTACGGCATCGACCTCACCGCCCAGGCCCGCGAGGGCGACCTGGACCCGGTGATCGGACGGGACGCGGAGATCCGGCGGATCATGCAGGTCCTCTCCCGGCGGACCAAGAACAACCCGGTCCTCATCGGGGAGGCGGGCGTGGGGAAGACCGCCATCGTCGAGGGCCTGGCCCAGCGGATCGTCGAGGGCGACGTGCCCGAGTCCCTGAAGGACAAGAAGCTCGTGCAGCTCGACGTGGCCGCCATGCTGGCCGGCGCCAAGTACCGGGGCGAGTTCGAGGAGCGGTTCAAGGCGGCGCTGAAGGAGATCACCGGGTCCGAGGGCCGCTACGTCTGCTTCATCGACGAGCTCCACACCGTCGTCGGGGCCGGGTCGGCGGAGGGGGCCGTGGACGCGGGCAACATGCTGAAGCCGCCGCTGGCCCGCGGCGAGCTCCGGATGATCGGGGCGACGACCCTCGACGAGTTCCGCCAGAACATCGAGAAGGACCCGGCCCTGGAGCGGCGCTTCCAGCCGGTGCTCGTCGAGGAGCCCGACGTGGAGGAGACGGTGGCCATCCTCCGCGGCCTGAAGGAGCGGTACGAGGTGCACCACGGCGTGCGCATCTCCGACCCGGCGCTGGTCGCGGCCGCCCGCCTCTCCGACCGGTACATCGGCGAGCGCTTCCTGCCCGACAAGGCCATCGACCTGGTGGACGAGGCCGCCTCGCGCCTGAGGATCGAGATCGACTCCATGCCGCAGGAGATCGACGAGATCCAGCGGCGGGTGACCCAGCTCGAGATCGAGCGGGAGGCCCTCAGGGAGGAGGACGACCCGAAGAGCCGGGCGCGGCTCGAGGAGCTCGAGGCCGAGCTCTCGGAGCTCCGGGAGGAGCTGGCCGGGATGAAGTCGGCCTGGATGACCGAGAAGGAGGCCATCGAGCGCGTCCGGGAGCTCAAGCAGGAGATCGAGCAGGCGAACCTCCGGGCCGACCGCGCGGCCCGCGAGGGCGACCTCCAGCAGGCCGCCGAGATCCGCCACGGCACCGTGCCCGACCTGAGGAAGGAGCTGGAGGAGGCCGAGTCGAAGCTGGGGGAGCTCCAGACGCGGGCGTCCTTCCTGAAGGAGGAGGTCACGGACGAGGACGTCGCGGCGGTCGTCTCGGCCTGGACCGGCGTGCCGGTCTCGAAGATGATGGAGGACGAGAAGCAGCGGCTGGCCAACCTGGAGGACCACCTCCACGAGCGGGTCGTGAACCAGGACGAGGCCGTCAAGGCCGTCTCCGACGCCGTCCGGAGGAGCCGCGCGGGGCTCCAGGACCCGGACCGGCCCATCGGCAGCTTCGTCTTCCTCGGCCCCACCGGCGTGGGGAAGACGGAGACGGCGCGGGCCCTGGCCGAGTTCCTCTTCGACGACGAGGAGGCCATGGTCCGGATCGACATGTCCGAGTACATGGAGCGCCACGCCGTGGCCCGCCTCATCGGCGCCCCGCCGGGCTACGTCGGCCACGAGGAGGGGGGGCAGCTCACCGAGCAGGTGCGCCGCCACCCGTACTCGGTGGTCCTCTTCGACGAGATCGAGAAGGCCCACCACGAGGTCTTCAACGTCCTCCTCCAGATCCTCGACGACGGGCGCCTGACCGACGGCCAGGGCCGGACGGTGGACTTCCGGAACGCCGTGCTGATCATGACGAGCAACATCGGCAGCTCCCGCATCCTCGAGGCCGCCCGCGCCGACGAGGACTGGGACGAGGTGACGGAGCAGGTCCGCGAGCGGATGCACGACCACTTCAAGCCGGAGTTCCTGAACCGCATCGACGACGTCCTCGTCTACCGCCCGCTCACCCGGGAGCACCTGCTGCAGATCGTCGACCTGCAGCTCGACCGGGTCCGCGGGCGGCTGGCGGACCGGGACGTCCGGCTGGAGGTGACGCCCGAGGCACGGCGGCGCCTGGCCGAGGAGGGGTACGACCCGGCCTTCGGGGCCCGGCCGCTGAAGAGGGTGATCCAGCGCCGCATCGAGAACCCCCTCTCGCTGGCGTTCCTGGAGGGGGAGTTCGAGGACGGCGACGCCATCCGCGGCGACGTCGACCCCGACGGGGAGGGGTTCGTCTTCACCCCGGTCGAGGAGCCCCGGGAGGAGGCCGGGGAGGGCTCGCGCGCGAGCCAGCCGGCGTGAGGGCGGGAGCGAGGGCAGCGCCGCGTCCCGGGCCGCCGCCGGCAGCTTGACCGGACGGGGCCCCGGGGCTATTTAGCCGGACAGGCCGCGCGGCCGGCCGGTTCCGCCGGCCCTCCGCGCCGGTCCCGCTCGCCCGGCCCGCCCCTCCGACGGAAGGCCAGCGTGATCAGAGGGATCCCTGTCCGCGCCACCGCCGTCCTCGCCGCCTCCGCCCTCGCCGGCCTCCTGGCCGCGTGCGCGAGCTCCGGGGGCGGCCTCAGCGGCGACCCCGCCGAGTACGGGTCCCCCGACCCGCGGATGGCCATCGAGCGCTTCCTCCAGGGGGCCGACGAGAAGGACTATCAGCTCATGGGGCAGCAATTCGGCACCCCCGACGGCCCGGCCGAGGAGCGTCTGGGGATCACCGAGGTCGAGCAGCGGATGATGTTCCTCTCGGGCCTCCTGCAGCACAGGGACTACGAGCTCCGGGAGGCCGACCTGGCGCGGACGGGCCCGGACCGGACGCGCTTCGTGCTCACGCTGATCCGCCGGGAGGAGGGCCGGGTCGACGTGCCTGTCGTGGCCGCCGTCACGGACGACGAGCGCTGGTTCGTCGAGAGGATCGACACCGACCCCCTGACCCGGGACCGATAGCCCGGGCCCGGCGGGCGGGCGCGAACCGCCCCCGGCCGGTCAGCCGCCGGTCGGCCCGTACCACTCGGCGAG